>JAJYDI010000100.1 GCA_021777635.1 Pseudomonadota bacterium | reverse complement strand
GGTGGTGCGCGCGATGATCAGCAGATCCAGCGGCGGCAGGTGGCCGCGTGCCATGCGGAATGCGGTGCGGACCTGGCGCTTGATCCGGTTGCGCCGCACCGCGCGCTTGTGCACCCGGCGCGATACAGCTTGCGCAAGGCGTGCGGCGCCGCTCGGTGAGTTTTTGTAGCGCACCACGAAGTAGCGGCCACCCATGGCGGAGGCGTTGCGCCCGAGCGCGGCGAAATCGGCCGCACGGGTGAGCCGCACGCTGCGCGGCAGGCCCGCGGGCGTCACCGCTGCCTCAGGGAATCAGCCGCTTGCGGCCTTTGGCGCGTCGCGCGGCAAGCACTTTGCGGCCGTCGGCGGTCGCCATGCGTGCGCGGAATCCGTGCGTGCGTGCGCGCTTGAGATTGCTGGGCTGGAATGTGCGCTTCATGGCGGCGCTCGCGGGTGTATGAAAAAAGGCCGCCGATTATCGCGAGACGCGCGCGGCACTGTCAATTGCGCGCTGCCCGTGCGGGTGCGTTGCTACACTGCCGGTTCGGCCCTCTGCGCCGCGTGTCGCGCGCTGCGCGGCTCCGCTTTCTTTCCGGAACATCCATGAGCGATCTATGGCAACGCTGCCTCGCTCGCCTCGAAGGCGAGCTGGGCAGCGACATGCATACCTGGCTGTCGCCGCTGCAGGCGCGCCAGGAAACCGCCGGTCTGCGCCTGTTTGCGCCCAACGCCTACACCGTCGATACGGTGCGCGAGCTCTACCTCGAGCACATCCGTTCGGTACTGGAGCATCTCGCCGGCAAGCCGGTTGCGGTGATGCTGGAAGTTGGCAGCGCACGGTCTGCGCAAGCGGCCGTCGCCGCGACGGCGGTTCTCGACACGCCGCCAGCGCACGGCGCGGCGCGCGCGACGGCCGCTGCCGAGGACGACCCGTTCGAGAGCAATCTCGATCCCGCCTACACATTCGAAACCTTCGTCGAGGGCAAACCCAACCAGTTGGGCAAGGCCGCGGCGATGCAGGTCGCGCAAGCGCCCGGCACCGCCTACAACCCGCTGCTGCTGTATGGCGGCACCGGCCTTGGCAAGACCCACCTGATGCATGCGGCGGGCAATCTGATCGCAGCAACGCGGCCTGGCGCGCGTGTGCTGTACCTGCGTTCAGAGCAGTTCGTCGGCGCCATGATCGAGGCCTTGCGCAGCAAGAGCATGGACGCGTTCAAGCGGCGTTTCCGCGAGGTCGATGCCCTGCTGATCGACGACATCCAGTTTTTCGCCGGCAAGAACACCACGCAGGAAGAGTTTTTCCACACCTTCAACACCCTGTTCGAAGGCAAGCAGCAGATCATCCTCACCTGTGACCGCTATCCGCGCGAAGTGGAGAACCTCGAGGCGCGGCTGAAATCGCGGCTGGGCTGGGGTCTGTCGGTCGCCATCGAACCGCCGGATTTCGAGACGCGCGCCGCCATCCTGCTTGCCAAGGCGCAGCGCAAGGGCATGGCCCTGCCCGAAGACGTGGCGCTGCTGCTGGCGCGCCGGATCCGCTCCAACGTGCGCGATCTCGAAGGCGCGCTCAACACACTGGCCGCTCGCGCCAATTTCTTCGGCAAGCCGATCACGCTGGCCTTCGCCGAAGAGACGCTGCGCGATCTGCTCTCGGTGCACCAGTTGGCGGTGACCGTGCCGAACATCCAGAAAACCGTGGCCGATTATTTTCAGGTGCGGCTGTCGGACCTGCTCTCCAAGCGTCGGGTGCGTTCGCTGGCGCGACCGCGGCAATTGGCCATGGCCCTGTCGAAGGAACTGACCGAGCACAGCCTGCCGGAAATCGGCGAGGCCTTTGGCGGGCGCGACCACACCACGGTGCTGCACGCATGCCGCACGATCAGGGCGCTGTGTGAAAAAGACGCGCGCATGCACCAGGACTGGGACAAGCTGATCCGTATACTCACCGGATAAATTCCTGTGGGTAACTCGAGGCGGCGTGGCTGGCGCAGCGGTTGTCCACAGGGCGTTCCCCGCCGGCGCACAAGTTCATGCTCGCGGCCAAGGCATGCAACGCTATGAAAGGAAAAGGTTTTATGGGTTTTGCACTACATGCACAGGCCCAACCACTACCGCCGTACAATCTCTAAAATAGAACAGGAGCGGATCGCACCATGCGCGCCAGTCTGACCCGGGACACCTTGTTGCTTCCCCTGCAGCGCATCATCGGCGTTGTGGAACGCCGCCAGACCATGCCGGTACTCGCACATGTGCTGGTCGAAGTCGACAACCAGGGCCGCGTCACGTTGACCGGCACCGACATGGAAGTCGAAATGATCGGCAGCACGACAGCAGAAAGCAGCGATCCGGGATCCTGCACATTGCCCGCGCGCAAACTGTACGACCTGCTGCGCGCACTGCCCGCCGATATGCGCATCGACTTGAAGCTGGAGGGCGAGCGCGCGCTGCTGCGCGCCGGGCGCAGCCGCTACACGCTGGTGACATTGCCCACCGTCGACTTCCCCACCCTCGACAACATCGAGGTCATCGACCGCCTGCGCATCGGCGAAGCGGCGCTGAAGGCGCTGATCGAGCGCACGCAGTTCGCCATGGCCAACCAGGACGTGCGCTATTACCTCAATGGCATGCTGTTCGACATGCATGGCGAGGTGCTGCGCTGCGTGACGACGGATGGCCACCGCCTGGCGATGGCGCAAACCGCGTTGCCTGGTAATGGCAATCAGGCGCGCCGGCAGCTGATCGTCCCGCGCAAGGGCGTGCTGGAATTGGCCGGGTTGCTGGAAGCGGGCGAGGGTGAGGTGGAACTGGAGTTCGCGCGCAATCACCTGCGCGTGCACCGCGAAGGCGTGCGTTTTACCAGCAAGCTCATCGACGGCAAGTTCCCCGACTACGAAACGGTCATTCCGATCGGCGCGGACCACCATGTCGTCGTCGATCGCAACGTGCTGCGCGAGACCCTGCAACGCGCCGCGATCCTGTCCAACGAGAAGTACCGCGGGGTCAAGCTGGAACTGGCAAAGGGGCGCATGCGCATCGTCGCGCACAACCCCGAGCAGGAAGAAGCCGTGGAGGAAATCGAAGTCGAAACTGCAGTCGACAACCTCTCGGTAGGCTTTAATGTCGGCTACCTGCTCGATGCGCTGGGTTCGCTGCGCGGCGAACGGGTCACTTTGCGCCTGCGTGACGCGCAGTCGAGTTGCCTGGTCGAGGGCGTCCCCGACGAGAACGCGCGCCATGTGATCATGCCCTTGCGCCTGTGAGAGGCCGGACCGCGCGCGCAAGGCGGCACCCGCGGCGGACGGCGCGAGGATGTACGTCGAACAGCTCGTACTGACGGATCTGCGGTGCTTCGCAGCGCTCAAGCTGGTACCGAGTCGCGGCGTCAACGCGCTGCTGGGCGACAATGGCAGCGGCAAGACCAGCATTCTCGAGGCGCTGTACGTGCTTTCGCACGGACGTTCGTTCCGCACCGGCGGCGGCGCGGCGGCGCTGATACGCCGCGGACAGGCCGCATGCACGGTCCATGCCGTGTTGGGCGGCGCGCAGCAGCGCCGACTTGGCCTTACGCGAACGGAGCATACGTGGCAAGCCCGCATCGATGGGCAGCCGGCGGCACGTCTCAGCGCGTTGCTTGGACTTTGTCCGGTGATTTGCGTGGAACCCGGCAGCCAGGCGCTGATTGCCGGCCCGGCCGAACTGCGCCGGCGCTTCCTGGACTGGGGCGTGTTCCACGTGGAACCCGGCTTCATCGATGTCTGGCAGCGGCACCGGCGCGCCCTGCAGCAACGCAACGCGCTGCTGCGGGATGCGCTCGATGACCGGCAGATGCGGATCTGGGAACAGCGTTTGGCGCAAGCCGGGCAGGAACTCGATGTGTTGCGGCGGGCATATCTGGAGCGCTGGCGAGAGCCGCTCGCCCGATACCTGTCGCGCTGGCTGCCCGAGCTGGGCGACCCGCAGTGCCAGTACCAGCGCGGCTGGGCGGCAGCGAGTGAACTCGATGCGGCGCTGCGCGGCGCGCGCGAGCGGGATCGCGCCGCAGGGTTCACCCGCGCGGGTCCGCAGCGCGCCGATTGGGCATTGACCTTCTCGCGCGCACCGGAACGGCACCAGCTCTCGCGCGGCCAGACCAAACTGGTCGCGCTGGCGTGCATGTTGGCCCAGTTCGAGGTGTATCGCAGCGTACATGGCGACGCCCCGATTTTGCTTCTTGATGACTTGGCCTCGGAGTTGGATCGCGCGCATGGCGAGCGCGTGTTGGACGAGGTGCTCGGCTGCGGCGCGCAGGTATGGATCTCCGGGACGACGTTGCCCTGGCGAAAGCAGTTCACGGGGCGTGTGTTCCACGTGGAACACGGTGCCGCCCGATGTGCCGATGGATCCGCACTGGCGCAGGAGGGGGGCTGTTAGAATCGAACAACTGGCCGCAGCGCGGCGCCCCCTTTCGACCGGCATGAACGACCCCGCACCGCAAAATTACGACGCCAGCAGCATCAAGGTTCTCAAGGGGCTGGAAGCGGTGCGCAAACGGCCCGGCATGTACATCGGCGACACCGATGACGGCACCGGTTTGCACCATATGGTGTTCGAGGTGGTCGACAACGCCATCGACGAGGCGCTGGCCGGCCATTGCGACCACATTCGCGTCGATCTGCTGGAAGACGGCTCGGTCAGCATCGAGGATAACGGCCGCGGCATTCCGGTCGACATTCACCCGGAAGAGGGCCGCTCCACCGCCGAGG
Source organism: Pseudomonadota bacterium (assembly GCA_021777635.1). Next base: position 2,408 of record JAJYDI010000100.1, on the reverse strand, counting down.
TGGTGATGACCGTCCTGCACGCGGGCGGCAAGTTCGACGACAACGCCTACAAGGTGTCCGGAGGCCTGCATGGCGTTGGCGTCTCGGTGGTCAATGCGCTGTCCGAACACCTTTGGCTGGAAATCCACCGCGACGGCCACGTGCATCGCCAGGAATACCGCATGGGCGAGCCGTTGTTTGCCCTGCGCCGCGAGGAGGCCAGCGGCCGCCGCGGAACCACCGTGCGCTTCCTGCCCAGCACGGCGGTTTTCTCGACGACCGGGTTCCATTACGAGATCCTGGCCAAGCGGCTGCGCGAGCTGGCGTTTCTCAATTCCGGGGTGCGCATCGATCTGGTCGACCACCGGCCCGGCCAGGAGCACGAGGAAGTCTTTGCCTACGAAGGCGGCATCCGCGCGTTCGTGCAGCATCTGGCCGAGCTGAAGACCCCGCTGCATGCCAATGTGATCAGTCTGCGCTACGCGGCCGACGGCATCGAAGTCGAGGTCGCGCTGCAGTGGACCGATGCCTACCAGGAAGGCGTGTACTGCTACACCAACAACATCCCGCAGCGCGATGGCGGTACCCACCTCACTGGATTCCGCGCCGCGCTGACGCGCACGCTGACCCAGTACATCGAGCGTGAAAACCTGACCAAGAATGCCAAGGTGCAGCTTTCCGGCGATGACATGCGCGAGGGCCTGATCGCGGTGCTCTCGGTCAAGGTGCCGGACCCCAAATTCTCCTCGCAGACCAAGGAAAAGCTGGTTTCCAGCGAGGTCAAAACCGTGGTCGAGCAGGGTGTTGGCCAGACGCTGGACGAATTCTTGCTGGAGCACCCCGGCGAGGCGCGCGCCATCGCCGGCAAGGTGGTCGATGCCGCACGCGCCAGGGAGGCGGCGCGCAAGGCGCGCGAGATGACCCGGCGCAAAGGCGCGCTGGACATCGCCGGCCTGCCCGGCAAACTGGCCGACTGCCAGGAGAAAGATCCGGCGTTGTCGGAGCTGTTTCTGGTCGAGGGCGATTCCGCCGGCGGCAGCGCCAAACAGGGGCGCAACCGCAAGAACCAGGCCGTGCTGCCGCTGAAAGGCAAGATCCTCAATGTCGAGAAGGCGCGTTTCGACCGCATGCTGTCCAGCGCCGAGGTCGGCACGCTGATTACCGCCCTGGGCTGCGGCATCGGCAAGGATGAATACAACCCCGACAAGCTGCGCTACCACCGCATCATCATCATGACCGATGCTGACGTCGATGGCAGCCACATCCGCACGCTGCTGCTGACCTTTTTCTACCGGCAGATGCCCGAGTTGATCGAGCGCGGCTACGTCTACATAGGCCTGCCGCCACTGTACAAGCTCAAGCAGGGCAAACAGGAGCTGTATTTGAAGGACGACGGAGCGCTCAACGCCTACTTGCTCAACAATGCGGTCGAGGGCGCCGAACTGATGCCGGCCGCCGGCGCGCCGCCGATCCGGGCCGAGGCTTTGCAGAGGTTGCTCGGGCTGTGGCAGCACGCGGAAGACGCGCTATCGCGTCTCAACACTCGTTGCGACAGCGCCGCGCTCGCAGCCATGTTCGAACATACGCCGCTGGAAGATGATGTTTGGCGCGATCCTGCCGCTTTGGCGGCCTGGGCCGAGACGTTGCTGGCGCCGCTGAACGCCGAGGGCCTCGGCCGGGCACGCTACAGTGCGCGGGTGATCGCCGATGGCGAGCACGGCACTACGCTGCGGCTGCAGCGCAGCCAGCATGGACTCGAACACGTGTGGAACCTGACGCGCGGCTTCTTCGCAAGTGTCGAATACCGCCCGCTGCTGGAACTGAGCCGCGCCGTACACGGCCTGATCGAAGCCGATGCCAGCGTCCGTCGCGGCGGCGGCGCGCGGCCGGTGCGCAACTTCGGTGAAGCGCGCGCGTTTTTGTTCGAAGAAGCCAAGAAGGGCCGTTTGATTCAGCGCTTCAAGGGCCTGGGTGAAATGAATCCGGAACAGCTGTGGGAAACCACGGTCAATCCGGAAACGCGGCGCCTGTTGCAGGTGCGCATCGAGGATGCCATCGGCGCTGACCGGATTTTCGCAATGCTGATGGGCGAGGCGGTCGAGCCGCGGCGCGAATTCATCGAGTCCAACGCGCTGAAAGTCGCCAACTTGGACATCTGAGGCGGCAGTGCCGTTCACAGGCGCATGCATGGCGGCCTGTCGCGACGCAGCTTGGCTCGCGCGGCTGCAGCCGTTACGCTTGGACTCCCCAACGTCGCTGAACGCGGCGTCCTCTCCCCCGCGAGGTCCGCATGAAAGTCCGCTCCATGCCCAGGTTTCTCCTGTTGCTGCTGACGGCTTTGTTGGCCGTCAACTTCGCCTACGCGAAGGATGGCGACAAGAAGGCGCCGGAATATCCCAATGCCAAGCGCGAGGCACCGCGCAACGACC
>JAJYDI010000099.1 GCA_021777635.1 Pseudomonadota bacterium | reverse complement strand
ATCACCACCCCCATCGAGCCAGCGTAGGCCACGCGCAGTACGGTCGCCGCACGCAACGCACCTGCCGGCTGCAAACCCAGCAGCAGGATCCCCAGCAGCCCCCGCAGGGCGACGGATTGACGCATGACCGCTCCCGTTCCCGTATCCGCGCGATGCTTCCAGTCTAACCGCCGGGCCCGACGTCCGGCAGGTTCATCACCCTTGCGCCCACTGAGGCATGATGATCGTGTCCAGCCCCGATCCGACCATGCCGCATACGTCATCCTCACTTTCCCCGCAGCGTGCCGCCGTGCCACGGCATGACTGGCCGGATGCCAGCGTCTGGGCATTGCTGTCGGACACCGCGGACGCCGCACAATGGATGCAGCGCCTTGAACAGGCACTGGGACGGCATCTACCTGGAACACTGGTCGAGTTGCAGCGCGCCCCCGCGCTCGAGACAGCGGCCGCCGCCGCGGCGACACAGCGCCCGCGCGGCGCACTCACCTTTGCGCTGACCGACGCCGACGATCACGCGCTGGGGACCCTGATCGTCAAGCCGCCGCATGGCAGTCTGGGCCGGCAGGGCAAGGCGCTCTCTGCCGGCGTCCGCACACTGCTACCCCTGCTCGAGCGCAGGCTGGCACTGGAGCACTACCGCAGCCGCGCCGGCATAGCGGACTTGCTGCTCGACCTGTCCTACATCCTGCTGTTCGAGGAGGACATCGACGTGATGCTGCAGGGCATCGTCGCCTACCTGCGCGAACGCTTCGGACTGTCACTGGCGACGATCGCGCTGATGGAAGCGGATGGCCGCAATCTGGTGCTGCGTGCGTACGCCGGGAATTCACGCGTGGATCTGCACCCGGGCGTGATCTGGCCGGCCGAGCGTGGGCTGACTGGCCGCGCCCTGCGCCTCCGCGGCACGGTGTTCGTATCCGACGTGCACGCCGATCCGGACTACGTCGAAGGCAATACGCTGACCCGCGCCGAGGTGGTGATCCCGATCAAGCACGCCGGCGGACTGCTCGGGTTCCTCAACCTCGAGAGCCCAGCCGCCGAGAGCTTCTCGATCGATGCCCGCGCAGTGCTGGAACTGCTGGCCGATCAGATCGGCGGCGTGCTTCATCTGCATTTGCTGCGCCAGCGACTGCAGGAGGTGCACAGCGCTGCGCAGGCGGTGCTGGCCGAGCTCCATAGCGTCAACGACAAGCTCAATCGCGCCAACCGAAAGCTGGAGCGCATGAGCAGCCGGGATGCCCTTACCGGCGCCAGCAACCGGCGCGGATTCGAGCGCGCGCTGCACCGCGCCTGGCGTGCTGCGCGCGCCGGCGGGGGTCAGGTCGCGCTGTTGTTGCTCGACGTGGACTTTTTCAAGGCCTACAACGACCACTACGGACACCCCGCTGGCGATGCCTGCCTGCGCGCCGTCGGCGCGGCCGCGCGCAGCGACCTGCGAGGAACGGACAGCGTGTTCGCCCGCTATGGCGGGGAAGAATTCGCGGTCGTGCTACCGAATGCCGACGCCCCCGCGGCAGTGCTTGTGGCCGAACGCATCCGCGCCGCGGTTGAGGGCCGGCGCATCCCGCACGCGCATTCCGCTGTAAGCGCCCATGTCACCGTCAGCATCGGCGTGGCCAGCATGTTCCCGGCGGCGGCAACGACAACGGACGCACTGGTCGCGGCAGCCGATGCGGCGCTGTATCGCGCCAAGCAGACGGGACGCAACCGTGTCGCCGTGGACGCCGACTGATGCCGCCACTCAGCTCATGTAGCGGCCGGCATTCAGGTGCAGAGTCTGGCCTGTGAGGAAGCCGTTGCAGACCAGCGTCTGCGCCAGCATCGCCACTTCCTCGGGGCGACCGAAGCGGCCCAGCGGCTGCTGGCCCGGGTCGATGTTCAGCGCGTGCACCATGTCGCTCTCGATCAGCGCCGGCGCGATCGCGTTGGCGGTGACGCCGCGCTCGCGAAGGTGCAGCGCGTAGAAGTGCATCAGCCCTTCCATGCCGGCTTTGGACGCAGCATAAGCCGGCGACACCACGCCGCCGACGTGGGCAGCGATCGACGACAGGAACAGCAGCCGACCCCAACCGCGCGTGGCCATGCCGCTGATCACCGCCTGCGAGACGAGGAACGCCGAGCGCAAATTGGCATCCTGCACCGCGTCCCAGTGCGCGAGGTCGGCCTCGAACACGCCACATGGCGGGCCGATGCCAGCGTTGTTGACCAGGATGTCGATCACACCCAGCTCGCTCTCGACGGCCGCCACCAGAGCCTGCACCTCGTCCCCGCGCGACACATCGGCACGAAAAACTTGCGCGCGCACGCCCCGGTCGGCGAGTAAGGCAAGGGTGGCAGCCGCCGCCTCGGCGTCCGCGCGGTAGTTGATCGCCAGCGTGCAGCCAAGCTCGCCCAGACCGAGCGCGATTGCCCGCCCGAGGCCGCGGCTGCCGCCAGTCACCAGCGCGACGCGAGGCAGCTCGAGCGTATGCAAGCGGGAAGTCATGCAGGTGCGGCCGCTGGCTCAGGCGAACGGATCGCGCAGCACGATGGTGTCGTCGCGATCGGCGCCGGTGGCGACCAGCGCCAGTGGGCACTCGGCCAGTTCCTCGACCGCGCGCAGATAGGCGCGCGCCGCCGCCGGGAGACGGTGAAACTGGCGGACGCCGCACGTCGGTTCCTGCCAACCCGGAAACTCCAGATAAACCGGCTTGCACTCGTCCCAGCCTGCCGCATCCAGCGGCGCCAGCTCGCGGCGCTTGCCGCGGTATTCATAGGCGATGCAAACCTTGATGTGCGGCAAACCGTCGAGCACGTCGAGCTTGGTGATCGCCAGCCCGTCGATGCCGCTGATCTGCACCGCACGCTTCAACGCCACCAGATCGATCCAGCCGCAGCGGCGCGGGCGCCCAGTGGTGGCGCCAAACTCGTTGCCTCGCCGGCGCAGCAGTTCGCCTGTGGCGTCCACCAATTCGGTCGGAAACGGCCCACCGCCGACGCGCGTCGCATACGCCTTGCAGATGCCGAGCACGTAGTCGATGTCGCGCGCACCGACGCCGGTGCCGGCACAGGCGCCACCGACCGTGGTGTTGGAGGAGGTGACGTACGGATAGGTGCCGTGATCGATATCCAGCAGTGAGCCCTGCGCGCCCTCGAAAAGCACGCGCTGACCGGCGCGACGCAGGTCGTGCAGCACGGTGCTGACGTCATCGACCATCGGCTTCATGTATTCGCCATAGTCCAGCGCCTCGTCCAGCACCTGCGCACAGTCCACCGGCTCTGCGTTGAGCCAGTGCTCCAGCACGAAGTTGTGGTAGTCGAGCACCGCGCGCAGCTTGTCCGGCAATTCGCCCGGATACATCAGGTCGGCGACGCGCACGCCGCGGCGCGCAGCCTTGTCCTCGTAGGCCGGCCCGATGCCGCGACCGGTAGTGCCGATCGCCTTGGCGCCGGACGCCTTCTCGCGCGCCTGATCAAGGGCGATGTGATAGGGCATGATCAGCGGCGTCGCCGGGCTGATCTTCAGCCGCGAGCGCACATCGACGCCCTGCGTCTCCAGTTCCTCGATTTCCTGCTTCAGCGCCGCCGGCGACAGCACCACGCCGTTGCCGATCAGGCACAGAACACCGGGCCGCAGGATGCCCGAGGGGATCAGGTGCAGCACGGTCTTCTTGCCGCCGATCACCAGCGTGTGGCCGGCGTTGTGGCCACCCTGGAAGCGCGCGACCGCACCGACCTGCTCGGTCAGCAAGTCGACGATCTTGCCTTTGCCTTCGTCGCCCCACTGGGCTCCAAGGATGACTACGGACTTGCCCATGAATGTTCTCGCTTCGATTCAAGGTTCAGGTGGAGCGACAGGTGAGATTGGCCAAGTGATCGATCGCGTCACGCACGGGTCCGTTCGCTGCGCTCAGGTTGGCATCCTGGTCATCACCCTCGCGCGAGACGTCTTGCTGTTCCCAGGGGCGGGAACTCCATTGTCACCTTTAAGCTCAACCCGTCCTGCGTCGCAGGCGACAACTCCGTCGTCACTTCGAAGCTCAACCCTGTTGTCATCCCGAGGTCGGGGACCGAACAACCCGGCCCGCCGTCAGTGGCGCAGCAACTGCAATCCGATCAGGCCCAGCGCAATCGCGACCGCTCCGACCAGGCGCAACCGCTGCGGCGGCATTTTCTGCGCTTCGGCGGCCATGCGCTGCCAGCCATGCGGCGCCGCAAACAAGATCAGTCCCTCGATCACCGCCACCAGACACAGCGCGGTACCGAAGTCGCCGCGCTGGATGATCATTTTTTGCCGCCGTCGTCGAAGTAGCGCAGGAACTCCGAGCCCGGTTGCAGCAGCATCACGCCGTGACCCTTGCCGAAGCTGCGCCGATAGGCTTCGAGACTGCGGTAGAAGGCGAAAAACTTCGCGTCCTGACCGTAGGCCTGAGCGTAGATGGTGGCGGCGCTGGCGTCGCCCTGGCCGCGGATCACGCTGGACTGACTGTCGGCCTGCGCCAACAGCACCTGCGCCTGTCGATCGGCGTCTGCGCGGATCTTGGTGGCGGCCTCCTCGCCGCTCGAACGCAGCGCATTGGCGAGGTTCATGCGCTCGGCCCGCATGCGCTTGAAGACCGATTCACTGACCGACTCGGGCAGGTCAATCTGCTTGATGCGCACATCGACAATTTGCACGCCGAGCGTGCGCATTGCCGACTTGTTGGCCTGATCGCGCACGCGTCGGGTGACATCATTGCGACCACCGGAAACCAGCTCCTCCAACGGTCGCGCGCTGAACTCGAAGCGCAGCGCATCCTTGATCATCGGACTCAGGCGCGCCGCGGCCTGGGTTTCGTCGGCGCCGGTGGCCTGGTAATACAGCGCCGGATTGGCTATGCGCCATTTGACGTAGAAATCGACGTTGACGACTTTCTTTTCAGCGGTGAAGTACCGCTCCGGGCGCGCATCGAGGGTGAGGATGCGCTTGTCGAACTTCACCGCCTGCTGCACGAACGGGATCTTAAAGTGCAGACCCGGCTGGTAGTTGCTGCGCACGATGCGCCCAAACTGGAGCAGCAGCGCGCTCTGATCCTGACGCACGCTGAACGCGCTGTTGAAACCGGCCAGCGCCAGCAGCACGGCCAGGGCGATGATGATGGCCTTCATGACTGGGCTCCCTGCGCGCTGCTGCTGGTGCTGGCGGGCGCACCCGGCGGCGCGGCCGTGCCGGCACCGCCGCCATCGGCGGGCGTCTGCAGCTCGGCACCGACGCCCGGCAGCACCATCCGCGGCACGGCCGGTGCCGGACCGCCCGACTGCGGCAACGGCAGGTAGATCAAGTTGCGGCCGTGGCTCTCGTCGAGCACCTTGGTATTGGCTTGCAGCACCTGCTCGATCGTCTCCAGCCACAGGCGCTTGCGCGTGACCTCGGGCGCCAGGCGGTATTCCTTGAGCATCAGCAGGAAGCGCTGCGAGTCGCCCTGGGCACGCGCCACGCGCGCGGCCTTGTACGCCTGAGCCTCGGCGAGAATGCGGGCAGCGTTGCCGCGCGCCTCGGGCAGAACCTTGCTGGCGTAGGCCTTGGCCTCGTTCTCGATCCGTTGCTTGTCTTCGCGCGCCTTGTTGACGTCATCGAACGCGGCCTTGACCTCGGCCGGCGGCGAGATGTTCTGGAAATTGACCTCGGTAATGGTGATGCCTGCGCTGTAGCTGTCAAGCAGCCGCTGCAGCGACTGTTGTGTGGCCGCGACCATCGCCGCGCCCTCGCCGGACAGGATGGTGTCCATGGTGCTCGCACCGACCACCCGCCGTACCGAAGCTTCGGCAGCCTGGCGCACCGCATCGTCGGGATTCTGCATCGAGTACAGGTACTGCTCGGCGTTGTTGACCTGGTACTGGATGTTGAAATCGACCTGGACGATGTTCTCGTCCTTGGTCAGCATCTGCATTTTGTCGGAGACCGAACGCACCGAGGTCATGTCGACCTTGTCCACCGATTCGATCGGCCGCGGCAGCACGAAGTGAAAGCCCGGCGCCAAGGTGCGGTCATAGGCGCCGAAGCGGGTGACCACGCCGACCTGGCGCGCATTGATCACCGTCCAAGAATCCAGCGCCAGCCAGGCCAGCACGATCGCCAGCACGATGACGCCGATCCCTCCGGGAGTGCCGCCATGGCCGAACCGGGCGCGCAGGCGCTTGAACAGCGCATCCAGATCCGGACCTTTGCCGCCGCTGCGTCCCCAGGGGTCGCGCTGGCCGCCGCCAGGTTCATTCCAGGCCATGATTCGAATCTCCTGCGGAGCCTGACGCGGCGGCTAAAGGCCGGCACAGACAGGATGGGCGATGCATCCGGCGCCCAACCGTGGGATGACGGGCCACACGCTGCCTGCACGAAGCCGGCAGCCGGACGCCAATTGTAGGTGCGCTCATTTGGCAGCGGCAAGCAGCGCGCGCAAGGGTGCGGATTCGCCGCCGCCATCGCCCAGCAGCGGTTCCAGCAGGCCGCGCGGCGCATCCACATCCAAATGCCAGCCATCCTCCTCGAAACGCTCGGAGGACAATACGCCCAGCGCGCGCAGGCGCGCGTGCAAGCGCCCGGCCGCGGCGGGCAGCCGCAGCTCGCCGCGTACGCGCGAACCGCCCAGGCGTTCGGCCAGCGCCTGACGCAGGCCGTCGAGCCCGGCGGCGCTGGCCGCCGATACCCAGACGCGCTCGACGCGTCCGCTGCCGTCGCGTTCCAGCGCCGCTCCGCGGCCGGCCAAGTCGATCTTGTTAAACACCCGCAGCTGCGGTACGGCGCCGGCACCGATCTCGTCGAGCACCGCGTCTACCACCTCGATTAGCCGATCGCGCTCAGGATCGGAGGCATCGATTACGTGCAGCAGCAAGTCGGCGTCGCGGGCCTCGGCAAGGGTGGCGCGGAAGGCCGCGACCAGATCATGCGGTAGCTCGCGCACGAAGCCGACGGTATCGGCCAGCACCGCTGGCCCGCTGGTCAGGCCGTCAATGCGGCGCACTGTCGGATCGAGGGTGGCGAACAACTGGTCGGCGACGTACACCATCGAGGCGGTCAATGCGTTGAACAGGGTGGACTTGCCGGCGTTGGTGTAACCGACCAAGGCCACGCGCGGCAGGATCGCCCGCAGACGCGCGCGGCGCTGCTGGTCGCGCTGGGTCTGCACCCGCCCGATGCGGCGATTGAGCAGCTTGACGCGCTCGCCGAGCAGGCGTCGGTCAGTCTCGAGCTGGGTTTCGCCGGGGCCGCGCAGGCCGATGCCGCCGCGCTGCCGCTCCAGATGCGTCCAGCCGCGCACCAGTCGCGTGGCGAGATGCTTGAGCTGCGCAAGTTCAACCTCGAGCTTTCCCTCGTGCGAGCGCGCGCGCTGCGCGAAGATGTCGAGGATCAGGCCGGTGCGATC
>JAJYDI010000098.1 GCA_021777635.1 Pseudomonadota bacterium | reverse complement strand
GGACGGCGGATGGGGAAGCGGCGCGCCGGCGCCGAGCGACATTGCCAGATGCGCGTAGTGGTCGGCCAGCACGCGCAGGTGCTTGGCCTGGTCATGGAGCATGTCGCGCTGCGCGCGCGCCATGTCGGTCAGCGCTTCGAGCATTTGGCGGTGCAGCTCGCGCGCCTCCTCGGCGTCGCGCTGCGACTTTCGGCCCATCACCATCAGCGCGGCGCTGGCCACCGTCGCCTCGATCGAAAGCGCGAGGTTCGTCGCGCCCCAGTCCGGGTCGTAGTGAATCGCGAAGTGCGCGGTCAGCGACACGCTGATGAACAGCAGCACGACGCGCAGGAAGTTCCCCGGCTCCCGGAACTTCTGATAGGCGCGGACGAGCTGATCGCGCATGGTCAGCGCACCGCCATGCCGATGATCGAGGCGAGGCAGATCACGACGATCGATGCGACGAAGTAGCGCATCGGCACGCCGTTGAACTGGCTCGCAAGGCTTGCGATGTCGGCGCGCGTCGCAAGGGTGCGCATCTGCCCCTCCATGCGCTCAATGGATGCATCGAGCTTGCGCACGATCGCGTCAGTCTTCTCGGCGCGCGCGCGCAGGTCGCGCACGATCTTGTCGGTATCCTCGCGCCAGTCCTCCAGGTTTCCGACCCGCTCGTGCAGGTCCTGGGGGGCGTCTCCCTGGTTCGGGTTGGGCATGTCGGTCCTTCGGCGTCGCGGAAAGTTCATGGTCGGTCAGAATTGGTCGGTTCCCATCAAGACGAATTGGCCGCGCCAGATCGGGGGCCACGCGTCTCCGCCCCGCGGGAAGCCGGCGCCGTCGTCGTAGTAGCGCAGGCGCAGCCCGAGCCCGGAATGCTCGACGGATAGGCCGACGACGTAGCCGAGCGACACACCGCGATCGATGGTGTTGATCGGCGACGTCGCGCCGGCCTGAAACACTCCGGGAGACGTTTCGACGGAGGGGTACCAGTCGGGCACGCTGATCGACCAGCTGCGCTCGTAGACCAGCGGCCCCGCCTCAATGCCCAGCTGCCAGGCGCCGCGCGTGTGCGCCTCGAGCGTGGCCGCCAGCCCGTACGCCTCGCCGCTGCCGTGGTAGTGCGCCAGCGGCAGGCATGCCCCGTTGCAGCCGGTAGGAGACGCCGCGCTGTAGTTCGCATCGTTCGGCGTGTCCAGGCTGTCGACTGTGTAGCGGCCGAGGTACACGCCATCAGCATGCCAGCTCAGGCCCGGCAGCACGTTGCCGGTTGCGCCGATCATCAGCGCCGGCGAGCGCAGGCCGAGCGAGTGCGGAAAGCGCTGCTGGTACCAGGTGCCGTCGCCTCGGGTGTTGGCCTGAGCCAGCCCGATCCCGACCTCGAGCTGCGCCGCGCCTGCGCACACGGGGAACAGGATCGACGCGAGGATTGCAAGCAGCAGCGTTTTCATGGCAGAAGGGGTCCTTCGAGGCAGAGGTTGTTCCAGGCGCTGTTTCCCTCGTCGACGACGCTGCCGCCCGACGCACTCAGGCAGTCGAGCAGCACGGTGTCGCCCGCGTTCAGGCTAATCAGCTGAGAGCCGGCGAACCCCAGGCGCGCGCCGGAGGTTCCCAGGTACTGGCGCCCGAGCTGTGCCGCGTGCGTGCCGATGGAGTTGACCGAGATGGCCGCGGCAACGGTGCCGGTTCCTGTCGGGGCAATGAGCACATCCGCGCTTGCGCGATACACGCCGGCATAGGTGACCTTGATGCCGCCGGCAGACAGCGACATCCCGCCGACGCTTGACTGCGCGACGACGGAGGTCATGCCAACCAGCGTGTCGGTCGATCCGACCGTGGTACCCCCGGCCATCGTGCAGCGGATCCAGTCGTTGCGCAGCGTCGGCTGCGTGGCCGGCGCGATAACGGTGATCTGCAGACGCTCGGAGCAGTCGTAGTAGGAGCCAACCAGCTGGACGATTTCGACGTTGTAGGTTCCGGCGCCGCTGGTGAACTCCGTGCCGCGCACGAGATAGGAGAGCGTCCCGGTAGGGTCAACGGCATTGATTTGCGCGGTTCCCGCCGAGCCCAGCGCCGGCTTCGTGGTGCCACTGAGCCACCAGCGAATCCAGGGCTTGGTGCCGGGCAGCGCGTCGCGGACAGTCAGGAACAGGAAGTCGTCAGCGCTGAGCTGCACGGCGTCTTTGCTCTGCACCGTCAACCCGATGTGCGCCTGGTTCATCCAGGTCGCGGAGTAGGAGTAGACCGCGTGCCAGAGCGCGTTGTAGAACGGGACCGCGAAATATTCTGGGGTCGTCGTGAAGTTGAGCGCCCAGTCGGTACCGGTGTCGCTGAAGAAGCTCGACCACAGCGACTGAAGATCCCAGTACTGCCAGCTCTGGCTGTTGGTGCGCATGTTCTTGAACACCGACAGGCTTTGCAGGCCGTCCAGCGCTTCGCAGGCCAGCAGGCGCATTCCGGAGGCATACAGGTGCTCGCCATCGACCATCAGGCCCATGCGCCCGATCTTGTAGTAGTCCATGGTGAACGAGCCGGTAACCTGGCTCAGCCCCGCGACATAGGCCTGCAGACTGCTCAACGTCGAGAACGTCGTGTTGGCCTGGACGGCGGTGTTGGCTGCGATGTCCTGCGAGATGGTCGCCGAGTCGGTGCCGCTCGTGGGGATCGTCCAGATGCGAGGGATCACCTGGCGGTTCAGCAGCGATCCAGGGGTGCCGTGCGTAGTGTCGTACCCGATCTGCTTTCCGTAATAGATCGAGGCCTTGGGCAGCGCCGTGGCCAGCTGCGAGATGAAGGACTGAGCGTCCCCCTCGATCTGTGCCAGCGTGCGGCCGTCGCTGCCGTTGGCATCGTTGAAGCCAAGCACGATCAGCACCATGGCGGGCGCGAGGTCAATCGTCGCCTGCAGCGCGGTGACGCCACCCATATCGGTGTTGTTCAGCGCGCGGTAGAAAGTGCCATTGGGCTGCGCAACCGTCACCACCTCGATATCGGGCACCCCCCACAGGCGGAGCATTTCCTCGAGCTGGGCGGGCCAGTCAATGCCAAGCACCCCGGCGCCGGGCCCAGAATCCGACACAACGACGAGGCGGCCGGCGGTGGTGGCCGGGCCCGCCGATCCTCCTGGCACAGCCTCGACCGTCTGCGCCTGGTTGATCTGGTTGCCGTTGGCATCGAACAGGGTGAACTCGTAAACGACACCCTCCTCGAGGAACAGCTGGCAGGACTGGCCCGAGGAGTTGGAAACCTCGCCGCGCGAGTTCAGCGGGATCGGGTTCGGAAGCGGCGTCGCGCCGGCGCTGTCCTGATATGTCGCATAGTTCACGCCTCCTACCTGCGTGAGGATGCTTCCCCCCGCGTTGGGCTGCCCCGCGTTGTTGAAGAACTGCAGGATGGGCGCCGGCGAGATGCCGTACGTGGTCGTCGTCATTGCTGGTGGCCCCGATTAGGGTGAAAATGGCTTATGGACATGCAAACCCTGCAGGGCGCCATGGCCGTGTCGGCGGTCGCCGCGGTGAAGGAGCTGGTCGTCAACCCGATCGTGCGTTTCCTGCATCGCAAGGGCGTGCTGCACGGACCGTTAAACCCTCCGTTCCTCAGCCTGCGCATACGCTGGCGCAACATCTGGGTGTTCCTCGCGTTCACCGCGGTGTGGCTCGGGCTGATCTGGGGCGTACCCCACATGCTGGGGCTCACGTAGAGGCTCATTGCTCGCGTCCCCTGGCCTGCTGCAGCGATACCGCGAAGGGCGTGCCGAGACGCGCCAGCAACCGGTTCTTGGCCGCCTGGGAAGGCGTCGCGGTCAGCAACGATTTGAGGGTGACGCCGGGCTTGAGCGCCGAGGCGATATCCGACTGCGTCTTGGCCGCGTCCAGGCCTTCGGCGACGCCGCGCACCACGGGAAGGTGCTTTAGCACCTGCGCGCCGGCGCTGTTCTTCAGCATCGACAGGCCCGCGTTCACCACGGCAGACCCCGTGTTCGACGTGTTCACCGCGGAGGCGACTGGGTACTTCTTGGCCGCCTCGACGGTGCTGGCCAGATTGCGGAAGGTGCCGACCTGGGGCGCCGGCAGCAGCGCGTCCATGCGCGCCGACTTCACGGGGTCCTGAGCCCAGCCACGCAGCACCGCCTCGGAGACCGTCCCGCGCTCGTCTGACGCCGAGCTGAGGGCTTGGCGTTTGATCTCCCCCATCAGCGTGCGCCCGATCGCCTCAGGGGCGTTCGGGTCGATCTGCGACAGGAATTGCAGGTTCTTCGCCGCCACGGACGGAGCCGCATTGGCGAAGTGCTGATTGAACAGCGCCTCGGGCGGCTTGCCGTCCATCACCACGCTCTTGACGATGGGCTGAAAGCTTGGGTTCGGCTGACCGTTGGGCAGCTTCGGGTCGACCAGCGACATCTGCTGCGCGTGCGCCTGGCGCGCGGCGAGGTACGCAGCGCGCGCCTGCTCGCCAACGTCGCCCGAGATGGGGGCATCGGCGAGGATGCGGCGCGCTTGGTTGATCGCGTAGGCGGTCGAGCCGTCCGTGCCGCGCGCGGCGTCCCCCCAGATCTTGTCGAGCGACTGCATCTGCGCAACCGAGAACGGGAGCTGCCCGCTGCCGAGTTCGTCGATCGTGCGCTTGATGTGCGCCGGGAGCATGTCGTAGACGTGACTGGCCTGCGGCGTGTCCAGCGTCGCCTTGATCTGGTCTGCAGCCTGCACGCCGTCGACGGCGGCGGACTGCCCCTGCGAGTTGCGCACGGCCTGATACAGGGCGTTCTTGCGCGCCTGCAGGCCGTCCCATAGGTCCTGCACGCCCTTGGAGAGCTGCGCGCCGAGCGACACGGGATCGGGTGCGTTCTTGGCGCCCAGCGCGTCGAGGTTCTGGATGAAGGCGGCGTTTTGCTGCTGCAGCCGCTGCGTGATCGGCTCGCCCACGCCCTGGATGCCGCGCAGGTTCTGCTCGCGCGCGAACAGCATGGGGTCGCCCGTTGCCTGCCCTCGCGTGAGCTGCACGGGCACCGGGAGCGATTCAGCGCGCGCACGATTGGCGACAGCGGCGGGTGAAATGTCGGCGCCGTTGTCGAGCGCAGACTGCACGTCCTGGCGCATGCCTTTGAGCAAGCTGAGGTTGATCGTCTTCGGGTCGGTTCCGGACGACGCCAGCGCATCCTTGACGACCTGATCGGCTGCCTCGGTCGATGACATCGTGCCGTTGGAAACCATGCCGCGCGCTTTGTTCATCGCCAGGCGCAGTGCCGGCGCGGCGCCCTCGACAGCCGAGGACAGCGCGCCGCCCATGGCGCCACCGAGCGCGGTGCCCTTGGCGGTGTCCCACCACAGATCAGCAGGGTTCGACACCGTGCCCGCCGCTTGCGCGCCGCCGACGCCTGCGCCCTGCAGCGCCTCCTGTCCGATGCGCGCGGCAGCGGTCGCGCCGATGTTCTCGGGCGCCATGTAGTTGAGCGGGTTGGCCACGTTTCCCGCCAGGCGCCACCAGTCGATGCCGTTCTGCCCAGCGGAAGCGCGAGCCTGGTCGTAGGCGTTCTCGCGATCGGCGACGATCTGCCCGAAGTCCTGATTCGAGACCGGAGCGAACAGCGCCGCCGCATTCGGCGCGCCCGCGGCGCTCAGCCCGGCGCTGATGCCGCGGCGCGCGAGGTTGAGCGCGGGGCCGGCGGCGTGTTGCGCAAGGTTGCCCAGGCCATAGAAAGTATCGCCCATGCCCTGCGCGAAACGCTGCAGCGGCGTCGGCGCGGGGCCGGGGGCTGGCGCGCTCTGCGACCCTTCGTCTGCCGCCTGCAGCGCGGCGAGCACGTTGACGCCGGATGGCGCCGCGGCCTGGGTCGTCGGCGCAACATCGCCGGGCTCGGGTCCCTGCAGCGCGCCGAGGATGTCGATCGCCATCAGAGCGCTCCAAGCGACTTGAGGACCTGGTACTTCTTCGCCAGCTCCTTGCGCTCACCCGCCGTGATGTGAGTCTGGGCGTACTTCAGCGCGTCGGCCTGGTTGGGCTGCCCGTTCATCTCGAACAGGCGCGGGTCGGCGTTGTCGCGCCACAGCTTCTCGAATTCCTGCTCGTTCGCGAGGGTGTTGCCCGGCGTTTTCAGCCATGCGTCCATCGCGTCGGCCTTGGCCACGCCCATGCGCACCAGCGCCTGCTGATATTCGGCGATGCCGATGATGGCCTGCGGGCCGATCTGCGCATTCGGGTTCTGGTGCATCGCCAAGTCGACCCGCGCGTCCGACCCGTCGAGCCCGAGCTGCTTGCCCATGCGCACAGCGTTTTGCGCCATGAACTTGGCCAGCTCGTTGTAGTTGCTCGCGTATTGCTGCGCGCCAGACATGCCGGGAATCGCAGACACCGCCGTGGCCAGCTTGGCGACATCGCCGCTTCCCGGGCCGAGATAGAGGTTCGGCGTCTGCGCGAGGCTCACGATGTGGTCGAGCACGTTCAGCTCGGTCTGTGCGTTCGCGGCCATCAGGCGGTTCTGGTTCACCGTCTTCGTGTTCTGGCCGATCACGTTCTGCTCGCCCATCTGCAGCGTGGGCGGCGCATAGCCGCCTTGCGAGCCCTGCGGCTGCGCCTGAGGCGCGAGCTTTTGCAGCTGCACCTGCAGGGCCTCGATGTTGGCCTTGGCCTGCTCTGCCGCCTGCGCGTTGCCGCTCTGCGTGGCTTGCTGCAGGCGCTGCTGCTGCTGCGCGAGCTCGCCCTGCATCAGGCGCGCGGCCTCGGCATCGCGCTGCGCCTGCAAGGAGGGAGGAATTTGCGCGCCGCCTCCCTGCGCCGCCGGCGCCGCAGGGGCTGCCTGCGCTGGCGCGAGCGGCGCGCCGCCGCCCAATCCGGGGAGCTGGCCGCCATGGCCAACGAGGATCGTCTGTCCCGGGTGCTCGGTATTGAGCGCGTAGGGGTTTCCCGCGGCGTCGGTTCCGAGTGCCAGTGAGGGCGCATAGCCCTGCTGAGGGTTCGGCCCGTAGGTGTACGCCCCTCCCGGGGCGTTCTGATTGGTCTGAATGAGGCCGAGGCCGCCGCCGGGCGTCGTATAAGGCTGGTTGTGCACCTGCTGGAACTGCTCCGTAGTGGCCGCGGGCTGGAACTCCATGGCGAGGTGCTGCAGCGCCTGGTCGCGCACCCCTTGCGGCATCCCCGGCGCGAGATGCTGAATCAGCGCCTGCGCGCGCGAAATCGCGCCAGAGGCGTCCGGGTTCTGCTTCGCGTAGGCGTCCAGCGCGGCACCGATCTGCTGCGGGTCTTCCTGCGTGCCGATGGCCGAACGCACGATGCCGGAGATGTCGTTGCGGTACTGCTGGCCAAGCCCACGCACCGCGTCGTTGAGCTGAATGCGGTTGTGCTGGGTGGCGATGATCGACTGCATCACGCCCTGCCCGGTCAGCGGAAGATCGGTGTTTGCGAACTTCGCCAGCGCGACGGGGTCGATCTCGCCGTCGGGGCCGCGCAG
>JAJYDI010000097.1 GCA_021777635.1 Pseudomonadota bacterium | reverse complement strand
GCCGTGCGAGGTGCGATCCGCCCGCCCCTGCTGCATGATCGCGCGCTGGCTGCGTTCGGCGCTGCGCACCTGCAGGCCGAGATAGATCAGCGAGCCGATCACGGCGACCGATGCCACGGACTGGCTCAGGTAGAAGATGTCTTCAAGCGACATGATTGGCTCCGGTGGCGTCGGGTGGGTTGAAAAAGCGTCGCCTGGCAGTGCATGGGCGAGGCGTGAGCTGCGCGACAGTGTCGTGGCGGCGTGACGCAAACCTTGAGAAGCATGCGGGACTGCATGATCGTCATCCCGCAGCCGCAGGCTGAAGGATCGACGTCCATTGGCTTGCTGGCCCATCCGGCACTCGTTTGCCTCCGCTCAGGCCATCACCCACGTCGTTTCGAGCCGGATCGCCTGCGCACGCGCGTCTTCGGGTTTGAGGGTGCCCTGCGCCAGCGCGCGCACGAAGGCCTGGCTTTCGCGCGCGCGCAGCGCGAACAGCGACGCACCGACTTCGTGCGCGACATGGAACAGCAGTTCGCGCTCATCCGCGGCGTAGTGCTCGCCGGGGCGCTGGCCCACGATGAGCGCGCCGAGCAGAATGCCGCGCAGCATCAGCGGAAAGGCGTAGCCGCCCCGGCCGAGCTGGCTCTGGATGTCATCCAGATCGAGCTCCGCGTTGCGCGCGCGCAGGCCGACGAAGGCGAGATCGTCGACAGCGACCTGCGCCGGCAAGGCCGGTTCGCCGTGCTGGCGAATGCACACGTACGCGTCCGACGTGCGCTCGTACAACGCGACCCGCGGTGCGCCGGCATGGCGGGCAATCTGGTCGACGGTCAGCTCGAACAGGTTCTCAGGCTGGGTGATGTAGGCGCATTCCCGGGCAAAGCGGTGCAGCGCCGCCTCGGCGCGGTACTGGCGACGGAAGAAAAAGCGCTCGACCACGGCATCGATGCGCCGATGCACGGTGCTGAGCGCGGCGCCCAGCGCCAGCGGCACGGCGAACTCCAGTGCCAGGCTGGCACCGTGGCCGAGCGTGGTGCGCTCGATCAGGCTCTCGAGCAATGCGAACAGGCCCAGCACCAGACTGGTGGTCGCCGCGTACACCAGGGCGCGGTTGAGGACGAACGAGACGTCCACCACGCGATGGCGCAGTACCGCATACAGCAAGGCGAAGGCGGCGAGGGTGAAGAGCCCGCCGACCAGCAGCGCACGCACGAAGGAACTCAGCGGCAGCGGCACGTCGTTGAAAACCAGGCTCATCACGAACACTATGCTGCCCCACAGCAGCCAGCGCAGGCGCAGGCGTTGCTGCGCATCGGCATGGCGATAACTGGCGAACAACAGGGCGATCGGCACCAGATAGCTGGCCGGCGGCAGCAGGCCATGCAGTACCTGCAGCAGCCCGGCCCAGCCGACGGCCACCACGGCGATCGGGCCGCCGAGGCCCGTGATCGTCGCGGCACCCAGGACCAGCGCGAACAGGCCGCGCCACAGCAGGCGCCGGCGCGGGCCGAGTGCGTTGCCGGCGATCGACTCCACCATGACATAAAAGCCGATCCGCGCGAGCAAGGCGAAGCCGACGTAGCCGAGCAGGCCGAGCAGGACCAGCCCGGTGTCGTGCGAGGTGCGGATGCCAGAGCTGGCGGTCGAGAGCGGGACTTGGGCAATCGCCCAGAAGGCCATGCCCATGGCGGCGCGATCATGGCCGCGCGACAGTGCCAGCAGGCCGATGCCCGCGTAGAGAAGCAGCGAGTAGAGCCACAGCCAAGCGGCCCAGTTCGACAGCGCGCCGCGGTTGCCATCGACCGTGACCAAGCGGACGCTGAGTTGCGCCGCGCCGCGCTGGATCAGCAGCGGATAACTCGCCGCGGACGGCAGGTTGGTTCTTTCGCTGGCGACCAGGGCGATGCGCGTGGCCGGCGACTGCGCGGCCAGATCCAGCACATCGCCGGCGTGCAGGGCCGGCGGCGTGAGGCCCGGGATCGGCTCGATGCGCGCGCGCTGCGCATCCACCCAGCGCACCGTGAACGGCAGTTGCGGCGTGGGTTGAAAGATCATCCAGCCCGCATAGGCGGTGACCGCCAGCACCACGGCCGTGAGCAACACCAACACCCCATAGCGACGATGCATGGCCATCCCCTGTCAGCGCGATAGCGAAGCGTGCGCAAAGTACACCCACGCCGGCACTGGCCGCAGCCTCAGCGAAGGCTGCAGTCAGCGTCGAGCGCCGCCGTGTCCGGGCTTCCTGTGCTGATGGCGGACAACGATGATGCGAATGCCTGTTGCAAGGCTTCGGTACACGACCGAGTACGGAAAGACTCTCAGCGGAAAGACGCGTCGGCCCTTCGTGGTGAGTGTGCCCAAGCCCGGATGACTGACCAGGAGATTGGCGACTCGCTCGAACTCGTCGAGGAAGCGCTCGGCAACGAGCATGCCGACCTGCTCTGCATAGAAATCCATGGCGTCGGCGATATCCTGCTCGGCGTCAGGGTGCAGCGAATACCTCACCGAGCAAGCCTTGACCGCAGCCGCTGCATGGCCTCCTGCGCGGAGACTTCGGTTGCGCAATCCGATTCCAGAGCAGCTTCCCTGCGATCCGCTTCCAACTCCCAGGCTGCTTCGACTTCGGGGTCGGCATCGAGGCTCGCGATGAGTCGCCCAAGCAGGTGCGAGCGATCTGCCGGGGGAAGTTTCAGTGCTTCAGCTTCCAGGACTTCGAGCTTGGTGCTCATGGGGTTCTCCGACGCCACTGCGTTGAACGTTGGTAGCTTGCCACAACCCGCAGCGTACCCTGGCGCGGGCAGAACGATCCCGGGCCATGTTCCGTTTGAATGGCTCGAGTTGCTGGCTTGCTATGTCCTGGCGATTGACCCGACTGCGCGCAGGGTCTCCATCAGCAGCGTTTCACTGGACCGCGCGCGCGCCTCGCTGGCTTCGGCCTTCGCTTCGCTCTCCAGCACCCGCGCCTCGCTTCCCTGCGCGCGCAGCGCGAACAGCGCGGCGCCGACCTCATGCGCGACATGGAACAGCAGTTCACGCTCGTCCGCGGCGTAGTGCTCGCCGGGGCGCTGGCCCACGATGAGCGCGCCGAGCAGGCTGCCGCGCAGCATCAGCGGAAAGGCATAGCCGTCCGCGCCCAGCGCGCTCGGCGTGGCGTGCAGGTCCAGTGCGGCATTGCGCGCTCGCAGGCCGACGAAGGCGAGATCGTCGACAGCGACCTGCGCCGGCAAGGCCGGCTCACCCTGCTGGCGGATGCAGACGTAAGCCTCGGCCGTGCGCTCGTACAACGCGACCCGCGGTGCGCCGACATGGCGGGCGATCTGGTCGACGGTCAGCTCGAACAGGTTCTCGGGCTGGGTGATGTAGGCGCAGTCCTCGGCAAAGCGGCGCAGCGCGGCCTCGGCGCGGTACTGGCGACGGAAGAAAAAGCGCTCGACCACGGCATCGATGCGTCGGTGCACGGTGCTCAGCGCGGCGCCCAGCGCCAGCGGCACGGCGAACTCCAGTGCCAGGCTGGCACCGTGGCCCAGCGCGCTGCGCTCGATCAGGCTCTCGAACAGGGCGAACAGGCCCAGCACCAGGCTGGTGGTCGCCGCGTACACCAGGGCGCGGTTGAGGACGAACGAGACGTCCACCACGCGATGGCGCAGCACCGCATACAGGAAGCCGCTCAATGAGAGCACAAGCGCAGAGTTCGTCACAACGGAAGAAACCTGGGATCCCAGTACGGCCGTATTGTTCAAAAATATGTTGACCACAAATATCACGCCGCTCCACAGCGCCCAGCGCAGACGTAGCCGCATTGCGCCAATCGCGTAGCCATAGCTCTTGATCAGCAGGGCCAGCGGGACGAGGTAACTCGCACTAAAGACCACGCCATATTGAGGCCGCAACAGTTCCGCCCAGCCGGTGGCGACGAAGAGGCCGGGGCCGCCGAGACGCGTGACCGCCCCCGCAGCGAGCAGCAGCAGAAAGCTGCCGCGCCACAGCCATTGTGCCCGCGGTGTGAGCGACGGACCCAGCATGGATTCGATCATGATGTAAAAACCGCAACGCGCGATCAAATAAAGGACATTGGCCCCCAGCCAAGCGCTGAGTCCCAACAGTCCACTCAGTTGGGCATGCTGGAATGCGAGACCCACCAAGAAGGCGATGGCCCACAGAGCCATGCCTGCGGCGGCCCGATCGCGGCCGCGCCACAATACGAGCAGGGCGATCACACCGAGCAACAAAATAAAACTGAGGGTTGTCCACTCAAACCACCACGCGTTGCTGATCGTGCCGAGATCCACCGTGGTGACGGATACCGTGACGGGGACGGCTTCCCGATGGATCACAAATTCATAGGATTGTCCCAAGGGGAAACTGTAATTGCTGAGGTGCATGATGCTGACCGCGATACGCGCCGAGCGCGATAACGCCGCCAGATCAAGTCGGTCACCGACCCGCAGCGCCTGCGGCAGCGGAATGTTCGCAACCGGTTCGACCACGGCGGTATGCGCATTCTCGACACTGACATCAAATGGCAAACCCGCAGGCCTGAATGCCATGAGGCTGGTATAGGCGCCGGCGAAAATGATGGCGGCCGTAAGCAGACTCAACAGCCCGTAGCGACGATGCATGGCCATCCCCTGTCAGTACGCGGTCGAAGCGCGCGCGAAACATACACCGAGGCCTGCTCCGACATCGCGGGGTGCTGGCGTTCGTTGAAATCGGACACCCACACTCGTTGCAAATCGTGCTGCAGTACCGTGCCGATCAACGCTCGCCCTCGCCCGTCCGGCGCCATGGAACCGTATCGTCATCGGGCTGTCGTACTCTCGCACTTTCATCTGAGCAACCGACCTCATGCACCGACCCGCCCCGCTGTGGCTCGCCCTGTTCGTCACGCTGGCCGCGGCGCCGTCCGCGCCGGCCGCCACGCGGGCCTACGCCGGCGACGGCAGACCTCGGACCATCGACACCGCGCCGGGACCGGGCGTCGCGCCCTACGTCGTGCCGACGCGCGTCGAGCCGCATCTCTCCACCGCGCAGCGTCTCGCGCTGCTGCGTGCGCACATCAAGTACGTGTTCGTGATCTACCAAGAGAACCGCAGCTTCGATTCCTACTTCGGCACCTGGCCGGGCGCCGACGGCATCTACTCGCAGCCGCCGGCACGCACGCCGGGCTTCGTGCAGCCGCTGCAGTTGCCGGACGGGCGCTGGACCACGATCTCGCCGTTTCGCATCGGCCCAGCCGAGCATGCCGCCGACAGCGACGACATCGACCACTCGCATCCGCTGATGCTGCGCAAGTTGCACGTGGTCGGCGGCGTGCCGCGCATGGACCGTTTCGCGCTGACCGAGGAGCGCAAGTATTCGCCGCAGGGCGCGCCCAGCCTCCGCGCCCTGCAATTCGGCGAGCTGGCGATGGCGCACGAGGACTGCGACACGGTGCCGATCCTGTGGCACTACGCCGACCGTTTCGCGCTGTTCGATCACGTGTTCCAGACCGTCGCCGGGCCGTCCACGCCCGGCAATCTCAGCATCATCGCCGCGCAGACCGGCGTGACGCAGTGGGCGCGGCATCCCGATGAGGCCTTCACCGGCGACGGTGCCAAGGGGCCGGGCGTGCCGGTGGTCGACGATGCCGATCCGCTCTGGGGTTCGCCCTACGACCCGAATCCGGCGGCACAGCGCATGCCGTACAACCCGCACGACACCGCCAAGACCGCCGCGCATCGCGATGCCGTGCAGCACAACCTCACCTTCGCCACGCTGCCGCTGACGCTGCAGGGCGGCGACCTCGATGCCACCGTGCAAAAGGACACACGCCCGGAAACCGACCTCGCCGACCTGCGCGGCGACGTGCGTGCGATCAGCGTGCGCGGCCAGCGCACGGTGGACTGGCGCTGGTATCAGGCGGGCTACGGCGCGCCGACGCCCGCCGGCGCCGACCCCGAGGATGCCGAAGGACAGCATGCCTCCTATGTCACCCACCACAACGGCCCGCAGTACTTCGGTTACATCGCCAACAATCCGGCGCTGCGCGCGCATCTGGCGGACCTGTCGCGGTTCTTCGGCGACCTGCGCGACGGCCGCCTGCCCGCCGCCGGCGGTGTGTTCTACATCAAGGGCGGCTACCGCAACGACTTCGGACTGAAGCCCGCCGACCCCGATCCGCGCGTGCAGGCGCGCTTTCTCGGCGACGACGATCACCCGCAGTATTCCGACGCGCAGATCAGCGAGATCCTGGTCGCGCGCGCGATCAATGCGATTGCCGCCAGCCGGTACTGGAGCGACAGCGCGATCATCGTCACCTGGGACGACAGCGAGGGCGACTATGACCATGTTCCGCCGCCGCAGCGCAACCGCGGTCCCGACGGCAAGTGGCTGGGCAACGGCCCGCGCGTGCCGCTGCTGCTGATCTCGCCGTATGCCCGCGTGCACGCGGTGATCCACGCGCCGGGCAATACCGCCTCGGTGGTCAAGTTCGTCGATCGCGTGTTCGACCTGCCGCCGCTGGCCACGCTGCCGGACGAGCTCGAGGGCCGCAAGCTGGGCGAACTGCATTTCCATCTGCACGGACTGGGGCCGGAAGACGCACTGACGCCCGATGTGACCGACCTGCTGGGTGCTTTCGACACCGCGCGCCTCGCCGGCCGCGCCGCACCGCTGCCGGCGTCCTACGCCGAGGTGCCGCAGGCCTGGACCGAGCAGTTGCCCGGCGCGCTGGGGCTGGACTGCAAGGCGCTGGGCATCGTGCCGGTCGATCGCCAGCTCGGCATCCGGACCACGCTGCCGCCGCAATTCAATCCGCGGCCCAAGACCACGCCGACGCCGGTCTCCGCGGCGCCACGCTAAGCTGTCCGCACTCGATCCAGGGCGTCTCGCCATGAGCACCGAACTGACGTTCTTCCACGCTCCGCAGACGCGCTCGACCGGCGTGCGCATCCTGCTCGAGGAACTGGGCGCGCCCTATCGGCTGCACCTGCTCGACCTCAAGGCCGGCGAGCAGCGCCAGCCCGCCTATCTCGCCATCAATCCGATGGGCAAGGTACCGGCGCTGAAGGATGGCGACGCGCTGATCACCGAGCAGGTGGCGATCTACATCTACCTCGCCGACCGCTTTCCGCAGGCGGGTCTCGCGCCGGCCATCGGCGATCCGCTGCGCGGGCCGTGGCTGCGCTGGATCGCCTACTACGGCTCCTGCTTCGAGCCGGCGCTGATGGATCGCGCGCAAAAACACGAACCGGCGTCGCGTTCCAGTTCACCCTACGGCGACTACGACACCATGCTGAAGACGCTGACCGACCAGCTGGCGCGCGGGCCGTGGCTGCTGGGCGATCGTTTCACCTCCGCCGACGTGCTCTGGGGCACCGCGCTGGGCTGGACCACGCAGTTCAAGCTGGTGCCCGAGCTGCCGCTGATCCGCGCCTACGCCGACCGCGTCGGCGCGCGC
>JAJYDI010000096.1 GCA_021777635.1 Pseudomonadota bacterium | reverse complement strand
CACCTGCGCATACAATCGCAGCTCGATCCGGCAGCCGCCCCGCTGCAACGTCACCTGCGCCGGCACCACCGTCACCGCCTCCACCCGCGTCCCGTCCACCATCCGTCCGCCCGCCGCAAGCCGCAGCGTAGACGGGTTGCCGGCCTGCTGCAGCAGCGCCAGTGGCTGGGGGCCCGCCACCACCCCCACCAATTGCCATGCCGCCACTGCCGCCACTCCGGGGGCTCCCGCCACGCCGCCATGCGATCCCGCCGTACCCACGCCCCACTGCGGCGCATGCAGCAACGCCAAAAAATCCGCCTCCCGATAACCCAGCGGCCTTTCAGGCGCAGGCAGCGACCAGTGTGCCACCGCCGGCGCCAGCCCCGGCGGACCCGGCCGAGGCGCCAACACCAGTCCTGCCAGTGCGCCGATAGCCAGCGCCACCCCCCCCAACTGACCCTGACGCCACCGATCTTGCATCCACTCAGCCATCGCCACGCCCTCCACGTGGCACCACCCGCACCAGCGCCACCACCGTCATCTGTAGCTGCGGGTTGGCCGCATTGCTAATCCGGATCGATTCCACCTGCATCCGGTTCCTGTTGCTCTCGATCCGTTGCAGCAGCTGCAGCGTGCTCGCCACCGCGATGGGTCCGGCAATCTCGGCGGGGATCCGCCAATACCCTAGCTGTCCCTCCGCTGGTACCGGCGGATCCATATGGATCGTCGCCTTCGGTGCAAACGGCAACACCGCCTGCCGCAGCCATGACTGCTGCGTTGCCTGCGCCAACCCGACGCTATCGGCTTCGGGAATCCGCGCAGCCAAAGCACGCGCAAGCGCCTGAGCCTGTTCCTCACGCGCCCGCCACTGGGTCTGTCCCGCCAGCGCCTCTGTACGCACTCGCTGAGCCTGAGCTGCTGCCAGCCGCTCAACCATCCCACGGCGCCACACGTCGACTCCACTCAGCACATAAAGCGCCAGCAGCACTCCGATCAATACGGCCCCCGCCTGCAAGCGTGGATTGCGACCTAGCTCCTGTCGCAGCCTTTCAGTGAACGCTCTCATGCGCCACCCCGTAGCCGTTGCCCTGATTATTGCCGCCCGCCGACAGCGAATGCTGAAAAATGGGTGCGCCCCGCATCGACAACGGGGCCGGTGGCACCGCCACGGGCACCGGGTATGCAGCGCCGCGAACCACGGCCGGACCTACCGGAACCCCAAACCGGACGCCGGATTGCGTGGTTCCCGCGCCCTTCACCTTTGAATGCATCTGAGTGCCGGCAGTGTCAACATCTCCGGTCCTACTCGCCGGCACATGCACCGTGGCACGCACCACCAGCTGGTCCGGGCCAGCCGGCCCGATCTCCGTGCGCACCGTCCGTAGAAAATTTGACCCTTCCAGTGCCCGCACCAGCCCGGGCGGGTCCGCGTGCGGCATGCTCAACGTCATCTCCAGATGCTGCGGATCGGTCATGTGCCATTCCAGAAGGCGCCAGCCCGAGCCCGGAATCCGCAGGCTCACCGCGTGCAGCAGCGCAATCTGCGATGGCACCGCCTGCAAAGCTTGAAGACGATCGATCTCCACCCGCGCCTGCTCCGCTTTGCCCCGCGCAGCCAGAATGTCCGCAATCGCCGCCCGCTCTGATGCCAGTGCCGTCTCGACGCCGTGCAAGGCCCAGCGTGTGCGAACCAATGCACCCAGCTCGAATCCAAAGGCCAACAGCCATACCGCCAGTGCACCCAGTGCCAGTTCGCGCCGGTACTGACGCAGTGTCTGCACGCCGCCCGTCCGCCCCGCCTGCGTCCACGGTCGCTCTGACAGCGCCTGCGCCGTCTGCAATGCCGGCACTTCCGACGCCGCCAGACCCGCGCCGCGGCAAAATCCTGCCCATGCCGCAGCATCCGGCGCCGCCGGCCACCACACGCTCGCGACCAGCACCCCGTCGCGCCACAGTCGTCCCTCGCAGCCGTGCCGGTCCGCCAGCAGTTCGGCGCCCTGCGATTGCACTGTTCCGCGCAACACCGACTCTGGCAGCATCCGAATCCGGCTCGCCCCGGTTGCTTCCACCAGCGCGCCGCGCGCCGCCGACCGCGACCACAGCCACACCTGAGCGACGTCACCTCGCCAAGCTGCATACCAGTCCGCATCGGCGAAGGGCGCCGCTCGACGCACTGCGACCGCGACGAAGTCCCGTCGCCGCGCCGCTGGTACCGCAGCACAAGGCACGGTCAGAAAAAGGCAGAACTCCCGCGCCAAAACCCATTCGCTGCCGCCATGACCTGGCCTCAGCGGCTCAATATCTTCAAGACCCCGGTACCAGCGCGCCGCCTGCAAACGCCGCGCCAGCCGGACGCGTTGCGCTTCCAGCCACTCCATCACTGCGCCGCTCCAGCCGGACCGCATCATCGATTCTCCACGGCTGCCCATCGTGCTCAAAAGGTGTCAAGGTCCAGTGCAGCTGCCAGCCTTCACCGCCGCCGTTGGGCCAGCTTTCTAGGGTACCCGATGGTCCCGGATAAAGCGCAATCAGGTCCGTCTCCGGCGGCAACCCCGGCAGCAACTGCTGAGCCCCCTCATAGCTGTCGAGGGGCAAGATGTTGCGATACGCCACCACCCGCCGCGCCATGGCCGGGCTCACGCCGGGAAGCATGGCAAGGACCGAGGCCGGCGCGGTGTTCACGTTGATCGAAACCGAGCGTACGGCGCTGAGCCGGCGCGCCAACTTCGCATCGCTCCAGGCGCCGAGGTATTTCTCCCAACCCAGCACCCGGCGCAACTCGAACGGGGTCAGCAGCGGGCGATTGGGTGGCGGTGGCAGGCCGCGATGCAGATAAGTCGGCGCCTCGGCGCCGTTCAGCCGCGGCAGGTCGTCGCTGTCCTGGTAGTCGAGCAGGCGGTCGGTCAGTACCCCGCGCTCATCGAGCGGAACCTTCAGCTGCCGCAGCAGGTTGTCGTAGGTGCCCGCGACCGCCCAGTCGATCGACAGCCGCCCCCTGTCGTCCTGCAGCGCGAAATGCGAAGCCCCGATGCCAAGATAGGAGCGCCCATCGAGGCGGATCTCATTTCCAACCGGTGTATAGGACATGGTCATGTCCTCCGGATCGATCTTGCGCGTCACCTGCTCCTCGGCCGTGTAGACCACGCGGTCATCGACCGTGAGCCCGGCGAACGTCATGCGCTGGGTGCCGAGCAGATAAAGAAGGGTCGAGCGGGTCGAATAGGCATCCATCTCGCCGCGCAGCCGCTCCTGCTGCACGATCGCCTCGCGACGCAGGCGTGACACCGTGATCGCCGCCGCCGTTGCCAGAAGCGTAAGCACGACCACCATCGCGAGTACGGTCAGCAGTACGAAACCGCGCTCGCTGCGCAATCGATGATGCGCGCTCATTCGTCCCCCGCGGCATCGAATGGGCCGGGCTGCAGCCACGGTTTGCGCGCGCCGAAAATCGCTGCGATCAGCAGCGGATGGTTGCCGCTCGGTCCTGCCAGCAGCGCGATCGCCGCCGGCAAATCCGGATGCTTACCAAGTGCCGGTGGCCACTGATCGTGCGGCTTGCCCGAAGCGTCAAAGTACTCGAAGTGCAACTGACCACCTTCGGGCAACGGCAGCAACAGTGGTTTGCCGCCGAACTCGCTGTAGTCGAGCGCGGCGAGGCCGCTGGCATCGATCCGCCAACGCACTGGCGTCGGCACGCCGGCGCGCTCCAGCACGGGCGCCGTCACCACGCCCTCGAAGCCCTTCGCGCCCCCCTTGAACAAGGGCTTCGGCGCCGCGATCAGGCTCTCGCTGCTGTCGCGTAGCCAGCCCAGCACCAGCCGATTGCGATCCAGGGTCGCGCCATACGCGGCCACGCGCTCGCGAGCTACCGCGAATACGTGCAGGCTCTGAAACGTCACCAACATGATCAGTGACGCGATCAGCAGCGTCACGATCATCTCCAGCAGGGTCAAACCGCGGTCGGGGCGGGGGCGGCGCATCGTTCACTGATCCGTTGTGCTGCGCACTTCTTTCCAACCTACCTGGCGCACCGCAAACTGCATCCGCTGCACACCGCCTCGCAGCACCTGCACGTCGAGCACGAAGAGCTGCAGATTGAACGCGCTGGGGAATCCGGCTTGGGTCTTGCCGATCTGCTCAGGCGCCAGCGCGTGCCCGGTCCAGCGCACCTCGATGTCGCCCACCCGGCGACTGCCATCCGCTTCGCTCATGGGGTTGACTGGCTGCAGCAGCGCCAGCGCTTCGCGCACCAGCGTTGCGCGTCGATTGAACGCGTCAACACGATCGATGGTGCGCATGTTGGTGCTCTGCCATGCCAGCAGCGCCGTGGCGACCAGCGCAAAGATCACCATCGCGACGATTGCCTCGAGCAGAGTGAAGCCGCGCGCGTGCTTCATGCGCCCGGTCTCTTGCCACCGGCATCGAGCGTGACAGCGCAGAATGGCGCTGCCACCCGCGCACGGTAGCGGTGGCTTCCGTCGCTCAGCAGCAGGGTACTGTCGGCACAGGCCCCGTTCGGATTGATCGTCAGCGGCGGATCGAATTGCGCAGTCCAGCCCTCGGGCCAGTCTAGTTTCGACGCACTGTCCGGAGCGCTGACCGGCACGGCCGGCAGGCTGGTGATGCGCAGGCGCCGACCGGCAACACGTGCCAGTACCGGCAGATGCTGCACCTCGCCAAAAATCGTGTCTCGGCTCGCATTGGCACGCCAGGCCTCGATGAAGGTGCGCAGGCGCACCGCGGCAAATGCGACAATCAACGCCATGATCGCCAGCACCACCACCAGCTCGAGCAGGGTAAAGCCGCGATCGCGCCGCGACCGTGACATGCCCTCTGGCGACGGCTGCGAATGCACAATCATTGTGCAGGCAGATAGCCGATGTCGGCGTTTTGGCCGGTTCCTCCGGGCTTGCCATCGGCGCCATACGAGTACAGCGTGAACGCCTGATCTTTGCTTGGCTGTGCCGAATAAATGTAGGGATGCCCCCAGGGATCGAGCGGCACTTCGCCATCGAGATACGGACCGTGCCACAGCGGTGCGATCGCCGGATCGGTCGGCTTCTGCACCAGCAACTGCAGGCCTTCCTGGTCGGTCGGGAAGCGGCCGATGTCCAGACGCATGGTTTCCAGCGCACCGCGCAGCATCTTCACCTGGGTCTGCGCCGTCTGCACCTTGGCGCGATCAGCCTGATGGAACAGCCGCGGACCGACCAGGCCCATCAGCAAGCCGATGATCACCAGTACCACGATCATCTCCAGCAAGGTGAAACCCGCTTGTCGCCGCCGAACATTGCACATAAGCCATTCCTCAGATCGCACGATAGCCACAACCGATGATGCTCACCCGACAGCGATCAGGCCAGCCGGGTGAAATCCGCCTGCTGCCGCACACAGCGCAACCATTGGAAACCTCCAAAACCGTAGTCTTAACCGTCATCCCCGCAAAATCGGGAATTACGGCCAAGCCCGCAGATTGCCTATCGCTTCTCAGACCGCAAGATTGTAGGAACTGGTGATCGCCAGCATCACGCCCGTGATGATCAGGCCGACCATCAGGCCGATGATCAGGATCGCCAGCGGTTCAATCAGCGCCAGCAGCCGCTTCATGCGCGTGCGGCCCGCCTCATCGTAGAGCTTTGCAAGTGAATGCAGCATGGCCGCAAGCTGGCCAGCCTTTTCGCCCACTCGCACCAGGTTGTAGCCAGTACCGGTGAGCGCATCCTGGTCTTCCAGCGCTTGCGACAGCGGCGTGCCGCCGCGCACCGCGCGCGTCACCTCGCCCATGCGCGCCCGCTGCGCGCTCAGCCGCATGCCGTCGCGGGCCAGCTCCAGCGCGCGCATCAACGGCACCCGCGCCAGCAGGAGGGTGCCCATCATCTTGGCCCAGCGCGCGGTCTCGCTCTCGACCAGCCAGGGACCAATTAGCGGCGCGCGCCCTAGGCGGTCAAACAACCTCCGGCGCACCTCGCGCTGGCGCAGCGCCAGGACGATGCCCACGCCACCGAACACCAGCAGCGGCCCCAGCCACGGGAGATTGGCATTGACCCAAGTGCCGCCGGCCAGCACCACCCAGCCCAACCACGGCAGTTGGTCAGGCTTCTGCAACAGCGAGGAGAACTTCGGCACCACGTAGGTGAACATCACCAGCACTGCTGCCAGCCCGGCCAGCACCAGGATGGTCGGATAGATCAGTGCGTTGCGCAGATCGCTGCGCACCTGATACTCGTATTCCATCTGTGCCACACCGCCGCCCAGCGATTCGCCGAGGCGTCCAGTCATTTCGCCCGCGCGCGCCAGTTGCAGCATGTAGTCCGGCAGCGGCAATCCGCTGGCCGCCAGCGCATCGGAAAAGCTCTGCCCGCGCTGCAGCGCCGTGGCCATGCCGGTAAACGCCGCTACCACCTGGGGATGGTGCGCCGACCGTCCCTGAGCAGCGACCGCCTCGGCCAGCGCGACATCGGCGTTAAGCATTATGCACAGCTCGTAGAACGCCACCGTCAGATCCGGCGTGGTCAGCCGACGGCGGCGCAGCGGGGACACGCCGACGGGCGCGCCATCCGCCTGCAACCGCAACGCGGTCAGGCCGCGCCGCTCCAGCACCCGCAGCGCCTCGCGCTCGCCGTCGGCGACCAGGGCGCCGTTGAGCATCACGCCATCTCCATTCAGGGCTTCGTATTTGTATCGCGGCATCGACGTCTCAAGTGATCCGCTTGCAAAAACGGGCATCCTGCCGCCGTTTGCAAGCAACCGGTCGCGGCAAAGCCGCGCCCCCTTTGCCGCGACCCGCGCTTGCGTGCACGTCGCGGCAGCATGGTGACCGCTCCGCATCCCGCTTCGCGGTCAAAGCCTTGCCTGCGTCATCCCTGGCTGCGGCGCGAAGCGGGCCGCGGTGGTGCCGCGGCTGATTCCGCTGGGCGCCTGTACCGGAGCGGTTTTGCAAACCGCTCAACTGCTGGTCACGCGCAGGACTTCCTCGACCGAGGTCAGGCCCTGGTAAGCCTTGAGAAGACCGTCCTCGCGCAGCAGACGGAATCCCTCCGCGCGAGCCTGCTCGACCATCGCGGTTACCGAAGTACCGGAGGTGATCATCTCGCGCATGCGCGGCGAAATGGAGACCAGTTCATATATTCCAAGTCGTCCGCGATAGCCGGTGTGCAGGCAGTGCGTACAGCCCACCGCCTCGCGCCAGTCGGCTGGCACCTCGCCGAGCACTCGGACCGCCAGGGCCGCAAACGACGCGTCCAGTCCGCTGGGCGCCGGCGCCGGCCGTGCGCACTGCGGGCACAACCGGCGTACCAGACGCTGTGCCTGCACCGCCTTGATCGGCGTCGCCACCAAAAACGGCTCCACGCCCATGTCCACCAGCCGCGTGAAGGCGCTGATCGAATCGTTGGTGTGCAGCGTGGACAGCACCAAATGGCCGGTGAGCGCAGCCTGGATCGCGATCTCGGCGGTTTCAAGATCG
>JAJYDI010000095.1 GCA_021777635.1 Pseudomonadota bacterium | reverse complement strand
GCCGCTGTCGATCGCCGAGATGGCGGTGTCGCTGTACGCCGCCGAGAAGGGCTATCTCGACGACCTCAAGATCGCCGACATTCTGCCGTTCGAGCGCGCGCTGCACCTGTACATGTTGCAAAACCACGGCGAGCTGATGCAGCAGATCATCGCCACCGGCGACTGGAACGATGCCATCGAGGCCTCCTTCAAGCAGGCGCTCGAGGAGTTCAAGAAGACCGGTAGCTGGTAAGGAGAGCCGGGACTCGGGGCTCGGGACCCGGGACTCGCGAAAGCGGGTTGCCGGGGCCGGGAGATCGAGGCCCGCAGCAGATACGACCGGAATACCGGCGATTCGGCTCAACCCCGGGTCCCGGGTCCCGGGTCCCGAGTCCCGAGGTTTTCAGACGTGGCCAACGCACGAGAAATCCGCACCAAGATCAAGAGCGTGCAGAACACCCGCAAGGTGACCCGCGCGCTGGAAATGGTCTCGGCCTCGAAGATCCGCAAGGCGCAGGAACTGATGCGCGCCTCGCGTCCCTATGCGCGGCTGATGCGCCAGGTGATCGGCCACATCGCGCGCGTCAATACCGACTACAGACACCCCTTCATGGCCGCGCGCGCCGAGGTCCGGCGCGTCGGCTACCTGGTGATCTCCACCGATCGCGGTCTCTGCGGCGGCCTCAATGCCAACCTGTTCCGCAAGATGCTGGCCGAGATCCGCGCCTGGCAGGGCCAGGGCGTCGAGGTCGAGGTGGTGGCGATCGGCCAGAAGGCCATGCAACTGTTCCGCCG
The DNA here is from genome assembly GCA_021777635.1 of Pseudomonadota bacterium. The sequence goes on along the minus strand of JAJYDI010000095.1, from coordinate 6,689 downwards.
CATCAAGGGCGTGACCCTGACCGCCTCGGCGAGCCATCTCGGCGAGCGGCCGCACGTCGAGCAGCTGGTCGGCGTGATCAAGGTCATGCTCGACGCCTACAGCGCGGGCCGCGTCGATCGAGTGCAGCTTTGCTACAACGATTTCGTCAACACCATGACCCAGAACCCCACCAGCGAAATCCTGCTGCCGCTGCAACCCGGCAGCGATCTGGCGGTGACGCATGACTGGGACTACCTCTACGAACCGGACGCGCCGAGCGTGCTCGACCCGGTGCTCAAGCGCTACGTCGAGTCACTGGTCTACCAGGCGGCCCTGGAAAACCTGGCCAGCGAGCAGGCGGCGCGCATGGTCGCGATGAAGGGCGCCTCCGACAACGCCACCAAGCTGATCGACACCCTGACGCTGATCTACAACAAGGCGCGGCAGGCGGCGATCACCCAGGAAATCTCGGAAATCGTCAGCGGTGCGGCGGCGGTTTGAGCGAACAGCATGGGGTCCGCGAAGAACGCCAAGAACGCGAAGCAGGCTGTGAATGTTGCTTGGATATTTTTTGCGCTTTTCGCGTCCTTCGCGGACGACAGAATTTGATTTTTCGAGGAAACACAGATGAATAGCCAGCTGACGAATACCCAGGCGACCGGACACCAGGGCAAAGTGGTCCAGATCATCGGCGCGGTCGTGGACGTGGAGTTCCCGCGCGAACAGGTGCCGAAGGTGTATGACGCGCTGAAGATCGCCGATACCGCGATCACCCTCGAGGTGCAGCAGCAGCTCGGTGACGGCGTGGTGCGCACCATCGCACTGGGCTCGACCGACGGCCTCCGGCGCGGTCTGGTCGCCACCAATACCGGCGAGGGCATCAAGGTGCCGGTCGGCAAGGGTACGCTGGGGCGCATCCTCGACGTGCTCGGCAGCCCGATCGACGAGGCCGGCCCGGTGCCGGCCGAGGATCACTGGGTGATCCATCGCGCCGCGCCGCCCTATGACGAGCAGGCGGCCAGCAACGAACTGCTGGAAACCGGCATCAAGGTGATCGACCTGGTGTGTCCCTTTGCCAAGGGCGGCAAGGTCGGCCTGTTCGGCGGCGCCGGCGTCGGCAAGACCGTCAACATGATGGAACTGATCAACAACATCGCCAAGGAGCACGCAGGTCTGTCGGTGTTCGCCGGCGTCGGCGAGCGCACCCGCGAAGGCAACGACTTCTACCACGAGATGAAGGACTCCAACGTCCTCGACAAGGTGGCGATGGTCTACGGCCAGATGAACGAGCCGCCGGGCAACCGCCTGCGCGTGGCGCTGACCGGACTGACCCTGGCCGAATACTTCCGCGACACCAAGGACGCCAGCGGCAAGGGTCGCGACGTGCTGCTGTTCATCGACAACATCTACCGCTACACGCTGGCCGGCACCGAAGTGTCCGCGCTGCTCGGACGCATGCCGTCCGCAGTGGGCTACCAGCCGACGCTGGCCGAGGAAATGGGTGTGTTGCAGGAGCGCATCACCTCGACCAAGACCGGCTCGATCACCTCGATCCAGGCCGTGTACGTGCCGGCGGACGATTACACCGATCCGTCGCCGGCGACCACGTTCGCGCATCTGGACTCGACCGTGGCGCTGTCGCGCGACATCGCATCCCTGGGCATCTATCCGGCCGTGGATCCGTTGGCTTCCACGAGCCGCCAGCTCGATCCCAACGTGATCGGCGTCGAGCACTACGAGACCGCGCGCCGCGTGCAGGGCACCTTGCAGCGCTACAAGGAATTGAAAGACATCATCGCGATTCTTGGCATGGACGAGCTCTCCGAAGAGGACAAGGCCACCGTCAGTCGCGCGCGCAAGGTCGAGCGCTTCTTCTCGCAGCCCTTCCACGTCGCCGAGGTGTTCACCGGCTCGCCCGGCAAGTACGTGTCGCTGAAGGAGACCATCCGCGGCTTCAAGATGATCGTCGACGGCGAGTGCGATCACCTGCCCGAGCAGGCGTTCTACATGGTCGGCGGCATCGACGAGGCGTTCAAGAAGGCCGAAGAGATGGGCGCCAAGAAGGCGGCGTGAAACCGGAAGCTGGGAGCGGCAAGCAGGAAGCAGGAAGCAGGGCGTTGGAAAGGCGGGCGGCGATCCTGAGCCGAGCGCAGGATCTTCCCCACGGACGGCAGGCCACGGCCCCGATGCACGGACCTGGCGGCGCCGAGGGGGTCGTGCGCGGCAGGCGGATCCGGGACTGGACGGGCACGGTGGTCGGTGTCCGGAGTTCCCCCGCTCCTCACTGGCAGTGATGAAGCGAACAAGGCGAGCGAACCATGACCACCATCCGCTGCGACATCGTCAGTGCCGAAGCCGAGATCTTCCACGGCGAGGCCACCCTCGTCGTCGCCACCGGCGAGATGGGCGAGCTCGGCATCGCGCCGCGCCACGCGCCGCTGATCACGCGCCTCAAGCCGGGCCAGGTGCGCGTGCACGCGGCCGACGGCAGCGAGCAGTTCTTTTACGTCTCCGGCGGCATCCTCGAGGTGCAGCCGCAGGTGGTGACGGTGCTGGCCGACACCGCGATGCGCGCCGCCGATCTCGACGAAGCTTCCGCGCTCAAGGCCAAGCAGGACGCCGAACAGGCGCTGGCCAACCGCAGCGATGCGATGGAACTAGCCGAAGCGCAGGCGCAGCTGGCGCAGGCGGTGGCCCAGCTGCAGGCGCTGGAGCGTCTGCGCAAGCAGCTCAAGCACTGAATCCGGCGAAGAGCCTGGCGGGCGGGCAACGCGCCGTGGGCCGCGTGCCGGCGTGTTGGCGCGTCGAACCGGTGCGGCCAGTCAGATCCTTCGACCTGCGGTCCCGGCGACCGTGCAGTTTAAGGACGACGCTGCGGTCTCAGGACGGCAATAGGACTGTCGCCCTGAGCGCAGCGAAGAGCCTGGATGGAGGCACCGCGCCGCCATCCGCGATGCTGCCGCTGTATCGCCAATGCGACAGTCGGCTGCCATCCCCGTTGACAGCGGCGCCGGCTGCGGCGAGCCTGCAAGGCCCTTCTCTCTTGCAGTCATCTTCCATGTGCGGCTTCATTGCCATTTTCGATTCCGCCGGCGGCGCGCTGGCGCTGCGCGATCTGGCCCTGAAGCAGGCGCGCCTGCTGCGCCATCGCGGCCCGGACTGGAGCGGCATCTACGCCGACGACCACGCGGTGCTGGCGCACGAACGGCTGGCGATCGTCGATGTGCAGCACGGTGCGCAACCGCTGCGTTCCGACGACGACCTGCAGGTGCTGGCGGTCAACGGCGAGATCTACAACCACCGCGAGCTGCGCGCGCGCTGCCCCGATTACGCCTTTCGCACCGATTCCGACTGCGAGGTGATCCTGTCGCTCTACCGCGAACAAGGCGCCGGCTTTCTCAACGATCTGGTCGGCATGTTCGCCTTCGTGCTGTGGGATCGCGCCAGCCAGGACTGGCTGATCGCGCGTGATCCGATCGGCGTGATTCCGTTGTACAGCGGACGCGATGAGCACGGCCGGCTGTACGTGGCGTCGGAGTTGAAGGCGTTGCAGGGCGTCTGCGTCAGCGTCGAGGCGTTCCCGCCGGGCAGCTACCAGACCGCGGCGATGCCCGCGCCCCGGCCGTATTACGCGCCGGACTGGCGCGAGTTCGTCCGCGTCGAGCACGGGCCCGCCGACCCGCAGGCGCTGCACGATGCACTGGACGCCTCGGTGCGCCGGCATCTGATGACCGACGTACCCTACGGTGTGCTGCTCTCGGGCGGCCTGGATTCGTCGCTGGTGGCGGCGATCGCCGCGCGCCACGCCGCGCGCCGGGTCGAGGACGACGATCGCAGCGAGGCCTGGTGGCCGCGGCTGCACAGTTTCGCGATCGGCCTCGAGGGTTCGCCCGATCTCGCCGCCGCGCAGGTCGCCGCCGCGGCGCTGGGCACCGCGCATCACAGCTTTCACTTCACCGTGCAGGAGGGGCTCGACGCGCTCAGCGACGTGATCTGGCACATCGAGTCCTATGACGTGACCACCGTGCGCGCCTCCACGCCGATGTACCTGCTGGCGCGGCGCATCCGCGCGATGGGCATCAAGATGGTGCTGTCGGGCGAGGGTGCCGACGAGATCTTCGGCGGCTATCTCTATTTCCACATGGCGCCCGACGATCGCGAGTTCCACGCCGAGACGGTACGCAAGCTCGACGCCCTGCACCAGTACGACTGCCTGCGTGCGAACAAGGCGATGGCGGCGTGGGGCGTCGAGGCGCGGGTGCCGTTTCTCGATCGCGTGTTTCTCGACCAGGCCATGCGCATCGCCCCCTCCGCCAAGCGTCCGCGCGACGGCCGCATCGAGAAGCACATCCTGCGCGAGGCCGGACGCGGCCTGCTGCCGGACTCGATCCTGTGGCGACAGAAGGAGCAGTTCTCCGACGGCGTCGGCTACGGCTGGATCGACAGCCTGAAGGGGCATGCGGAGGGCGCGATTTCCGACGCGCAGATGGCCGGTGCCGAGCGGCGGTTTCCGCACAATCCGCCGGTCGGCAAGGAAGCATTCCTCTACCGCGCGCTGTTCGAACGCCACTTTCCGGGCGAACACGCCGCGCGACTGGTGCCCGGCGGGCCCAGCATCGCCTGCTCGACACCGACGGCGTATCGCTGGTCGCAGGCGTTCGCCGGCCGTGCCGACCCCTCCGGACGCGCCATCGCCGGCGTGCATCGCGAGGCGACGCCGGGCTGAGACTGCGCTGCCCGAGCTTGGCAAGGCGCCCGATTCCGGCGACAGTGCGCGCGTCCTGCCGTCAAACGGAATCGCGCCATGAGCCTGCTGCCGCTGCACGTGATCGTCCTTGCCGCCGGCGAGGGCAAGCGCATGCGTTCCGATCGCGCCAAGGTGCTGCTGCCGCTGGCCGGCCGCCCGCTGTTGGCGCATGTACTGGAAGCGGCCCGCATGCTCGACCCGACCCGTATCCATGTGGTGTACGGTCACCGCGGCGAGGCAGTGCGCGCGGCGTTCGCGGCCGAGCCGGGACTCAACTGGGTGCACCAGTCCGAGCAGCGCGGCACCGGTCACGCCGTGCGCCTGGCGCTGGAGCAGATTCCCGAGCACGCGCGCGTGCTGGTCCTGTACGGCGACGTCCCGTTGTTGCGCAGCACCACCCTGCGCATGCTCACCGATGCGCACGCGCCGCTGGTGGTGCTGGCGGCCGAAGTGGCCGACCCGGCCGGCTACGGTCGCGTGGTGCGCGACGGTCTGGGCCAGGTGCGCACGATCATCGAGGAGCGCGACGCCGACGCCGACCAGCGCCTGATCCGCATGATCAACACCGGCATCGTCGCCGCCGACGCGCGCCGGCTGCGTGTCTGGGTGGCCAATCTGACCGACGCCAACAGCCAGCGCGAGTTCTACCTGACCGATGTGTTCCAGCAGGCCGCCGAGGACGGTGTGCCGGCGTTCTGCGTGCTGGCGCGCGACACCAGCGAGGCGCAGGGCGCCAATGATCCGGCACAGCTGGCCGAGCTGGAGCGCATCCATCGCCTGCGCCGCGGCGCCGAGTTGATGGCGTCCGGCGTGCGCCTGGCCGATCCGCTGCGCTTCGACCAGCGCGGTCGCGTGCGGGCCGGACGCGACGTCGAGATCGACATCGACGTGATTCTGGAAGGCGACGTCGAACTGGGCGACGGTGTGCGCATCGGGCCGTTCTGCCGGCTGCGCGACGTGCGCCTCGCGGCCGGCACCGAGGTGCGCGCGCATTGCGATCTCGAGGGGGTGGTCACGCACGGCGCCTGCCGCGTCGGACCGTTCGCGCGTCTGCGACCCGGCAGCGAGCTGGACGAAGGCGTGCAGGTCGGCAACTTCGTCGAGATCAAGAACAGCCACCTGCACGCCCACGCCCAGGCCGGCCACCTGGCCTATCTCGGCGACGCCGATGTCGGCGTCGAGGCCAACATCGGTGCCGGTACCATCACCTGCAACTACGACGGCGCCAGCAAGCACCGGACCATGATTGGCGAGGGCGCCTTCATCGGCTCCAACGCGGCGCTGGTGGCGCCGCTGACGATCGGTGCCGGCGCCACCGTCGGTGCCGGTTCGGTGGTCACCCACGATGCGCCGCCCGGCGAACTGACCGTGGCGCGCGCGCGCCAGCACACCGTGCCGGGCTGGAGGCGCCCGCGCAAGAACCCGAAGTAGCCGCCGCCGCGCCCGCTTCGGCACGGACCGCCAGTCTGCGCCGACAGGCGCCGGACTCGAACGCTAGTCCAGCTCTTCCTCGAAGCGCAGGTGCTTGACGCTCTTGCCGTTGCGGCGGATCAGTTTCAGCGCCTCGATGCCGATGCGGATATGCGCGTCGACGAACTCGCCGGTCACCTTGCGGTCGCTGGCCTCGGTCTTGACGCCTTCGGGGATCATCGGCTGGTCGGATACCAGCAGCAGCGCACCGGTCGGGATGTGGTTGGCGAAACCGGCCGCGAACACGGTGGCGGTCTCCATGTCGATCGCCATGCAGCGCGTCCGGCGCAGGGTTTCCTTGAATGCCTCGTCGTGCTCCCAGACGCGGCGGTTGGTGGTGTAGACGGTACCGGTCCAGTAGTCGTGGCCGAGGTCGCGGATCATCGTCGACACGCCGCGCTGCAGCTGGAACGCCGGCAGCGCCGGTACTTCCGGCGGCAGGTAGTCGTTGCTGGTGCCTTCGCCGCGAATCGCCGCGATCGGCAGCACCAG
>JAJYDI010000094.1 GCA_021777635.1 Pseudomonadota bacterium | reverse complement strand
CAGGCCGCGCAGGCTGCCGATCCAGCGCGCGGCGTGTTCGCGCAGCCCGGCGCGTTCCAGTACGCCGATCGCCGGCAGGGTCAGCGCGTACAGCAGCAGCGCGCGATTGGAGACGAAGCTGGTGCCAAGCAGGCCAAGCAACTCGGGCACGCTGAAGCCTGCGGCCAGGCCGCTGACCACGCCGGCCGCGACCACCACCAGCACCGGGTTGTCGCGGCGCACGAAGCCGGCGATCACCACCGCCACGCCCAGCAGCGGCCAGTAGTTCATGGGCGCGGACCGGGCGCGGATGCTGCGCCGACCTGCACGCCGGCTGCTTCCAGCGCCTGCCGCAGGCGACGGGCAAACTCGGCCGCATCGGGGCGGTCGCCGTGCACGCACAGCGTGTCGGCGGCGATCGCGATGCGCGCGCCGTCGATCGCGATCGCCTCGCCGCGGGTTGCGATCCGCAGCGCCTGCGCCACGGCGGCAGCGACGTCGTCGATCACAGCGCCGGGCTGGTCGCGCGGCGTCAGCGATCCGTCCGCCTGGTAGCGGCGGTCGGCGAAGGCCTCGCGCGCGACCGTCAGACCCAGCGCACGCCCGGCCTCGATCAGGGCGCTGCCGGCCAGGCCGAACAGGATCAGGCGCGGGTCGAAATCGCGCACCGCCTGCGCGACGGCGTCGGCCAGCGCGCGGTCGCGCGCGGCCTGGTTGTAGAGCGCGCCGTGCGGCTTGACGTGCGCCAGGCGCGCACCGGCAGCGCGCGCGAACGCGGCCAGCGCGCCGATCTGGTACAGCACCAGCGCATGGGTTTCGGCGGGCGTGGCCGCCAGCGCGCGGCGGCCGAAGCCGACCAGGTCCGGCCAGCCGGGCTGCGCGCCAAGTGCGACCCCATGCGCGAGCGCCGATGCGACGGTGGCCTGCATCGTCCGCGGGTCGCCGGCATGGAAACCGCAGGCGATGTTGGCCGAGCTGACATGCGGCAGCACGCCGGCGTCGTCGCCCAGGCGCCAGGCGCCGAAGGACTCGCCGAGATCGCAGTTGAGGTCGAGGATGCGGGTCATGATGCGGCTCGGCGACGTGCGATCGCGGTTTCCATGCGCGCCAGGCGCTGTTCGCGGGCTTCCAGCAGACGCGCGGCCTCGCCGGCGTCGATCGGCGCGAAGCGTAGCGCATCGCCGGGCCGCCGCTGCGCCAGGCGCGGCAGATCGACCGCGGCCAGCTGGCCGATGCGCGGATAGCCGCCGCTGACCGGATGCTCGCAAAACAGCACGATGGGCTGGCCGTTGGGTGGCAGCTGCACGGTGCCGGCGACGACGCCTTCCGAGACCAGCTCCAGCGGCGCAAGTAGCGCGAGTCGCGTTCCGTCCAGCCGGCAGCCGACGCGGTTGGAGGCGGCGGCGATGCGAAACGGGGCGGCGAACAGCGCCTCGCGCGAGGCGGCATCGAGCAGGCCGCCGTGGGTACCCGCCAGCAGCCGCAGCGGTCGTGCCGCGGCGCCGTCGAACCAGGGTCGCGGATCGAGCGACCAGGCCGCGTGATCGGCAGCGCCAGCGAACGCATCCATCGCGCCCAGCGGCAGCCGGTCGCCGGCGCGCAGCGCGCGGCCGCCCAGCGGGCCGAGGCCGGCGTTGAGATCCTGGCTGCGGCTGCCCAGCACCGCCGCGACATCGATGCCGCCGCGCACGGCCAGATAGCTGCGGCAGCCGTGGCGCATGCCGCCGAGTCGCAGCACGCTGCCCGCCCGCAGTCGCAGCGGCGTCCAGCCAGGCAGCGCGCGGCCGTCCGATTCGGCAGCGACCGGTGCGCCGGTGAGCGCGATCTCGGCGTCGCGGTGCAGGCGCAGGGTCGGCCCGGTCAGGGTGATCTCCAGCGCGCAGGCATCGGGCGGATTGCCGACCAGTGCCTGGGCCAGGCGCAGCGCGGGCAGGTCCGCGGCGCCGGCGCGCCCGATGCCGAGATGCGCCAGTCCGGGCCGACCGCGATCCTGCAGGCTGGTCAACAGCCCGGGCGCCAGCACCTCGATCATGCGTCGTGCTCCGACAACGCGGTGAAGGTCGCGGTGTCGATGGCACGGAAACGCACGCGCAGGCCCGGCGTCAGCCGTGCCGGCGCCGGCCGCGCGGCATCGAACAGCCGCAGCGGCGTGCGCCCGATCAGGCGCCATCCGCCGGGCAGGACGGACGGATAGACGCCCGTCTGCGCGCCGCCGATGGCGACGCTGCCGGCGGGCACGCGCAGGCGCGGGCTGGTCAGCCGCGGCACCGCCAGTGCCGCATCGAGGCCCAGCAGATAGGCGAAGCCCGGCGCGAACCCGAGCATCGCCACGCGGTAGTCACCGGCCACATGGCGTGCGATCACCTGGTCCTGCGTGAGGCGCGTCAAGGCGGCGACTTCGGCCAGATCCGGCCCGTGCTCGCCACCGTAGCAGACCGGCAGTTCGGCGACCGCCGTGCCCACCGGCTGGTCGTCGCTGCGGACGGCTCGCGGCTGCGCCAGCGCCGCGCGCACGGCGCGGGCGAATGCCTCGATATCCGGCCAGCTGCGCGGATCGAAGCGCAGCAGCAGACTGGCGTAGGCAGGGGCGATGTCCTCGACGCCGGGCAGGGCGGCCGCCCGCAACGCGACCGCAGCCGCATGCACGCGGTCGTTGAGGGCGCGATCGATGGCGTTGCCGAAGCGCAGCAGCAGGGCGGATTCGCCCAGCAGTTCGATCGCGCAGTCGGCGCCGGTCATGCGCGTCAGCCGGAGCCGAGCCGGGCCGCGATCGCGCGGACTCGCGTGGCCCGCGCACTTTCATCGCAGGGTTGCCGCGGCCCATGGCCCCAGACCGGGCCCGGCCAGGCGGCGTCGCCCTCGTGCCGCCCGATCACATGCACATGCAGCTGGCGCACCACGTTGCCCAGCGCGCCGACGTTGAGCTTGGTGAACGGCATCGCCGCGCGCAGGGCCTCGCCTGCCCGCTCCAGCTCGGACCAAAGTTGCGCGCGCTCGATCCGATTCAGATCGCACAGCTCGACCAGGCCCGCGCGTCGCGGCACCAGCACCAGCCAGGGAAAGCGCGCGTCGTCCATCAGCAGCACGCGGCACAGCGCCCGGTCCGCCACGAACACCGACTCGCGGGCCAGTTGCGGATCGAGCGCGAAGCCGTCACTCATGCGGCAAGGTATCGAGCGAAGAAAGCCAGCGTGCGCTCGCGCGCCAGTCGGGCCGCGGTCGCGTCGAAACTGGCGCGGGCATCGCAGTTGAAACCGTGGTCGGCGTCGTAGACGTGGAATTCGGCGGTCGGGTTGGCCGCGCGCACCTGCTCGCGATCGGCCGCGCTGATGTGCGCGTCCTTGAGGCCGTAGTGGAACATCAGCGGCGCCCGGGCCTGCAGTCCGGTCAGCTGCGTGTTGCGGCCGCCGTAGTAGCTGACCGCCGGCAGGCCGAGCCTGATCGCGGCCAGGTAGGCCACGCTGCCGCCCCAGCAGAACCCGACCACGCCGATCTTGCCGGCGCTCTTGATCGCCTCGGCGGCGCTGGCCACATCCTCCAGGGCGCGCTCGAAGCCGAGTTCGCCGATCAGGGCGATGCCCTTCTGCATCCCCGCCGGGTCGTAGCCTAGCTCGACTCCGGTTTCGAGATGATCGAACACCGCCGGCGCGATCGCGGTGTAGCCGGCCTCGGCATAGCCGTCGACCACGCTGCGGATGTGCGCATTGACGCCGAAGATCTCCTGCACCACGACGATGCCGCCCCTGGGCGCGCCCTCGGGCCTGGCCACGTAGGCGCTGATGCACTGGGTGCCGCGGGTGCCGATGTTGATGATGTCGCCCATAGGTCGGTTCCTTGGAGGATTCGTGGTGGATTCGGGGATCAATGCGCGAGCGTAAGCCGCGAACCCGCGAAGTCAACGTCAAGGCGCCGGGGGACACTGCCGCTGACCTTACAATCGCGCTTTCCTCCTGCGGTCCGCGTCATGTCCCGATCCAGCCCCCGTGTCGGTTTCGTCAGCCTCGGCTGCCCCAAGGCGCTGGTCGATTCCGAGCGCATCCTCACCCAGCTCAAGGTCGAGGGCTACGCGATCGTGCCCAGCTACCAGGACGCCGACGCGGTGGTGGTCAACACCTGCGGCTTCATCGACGCCGCGGTGCAGGAGTCGCTCGACGCCATCGGCGAGGCCCTGCACGAGAACGGCAAGGTCATCGTCACCGGCTGCCTGGGCAAGCGCGCCGACCTGATCCGCGAGGCCTATCCCGACGTGCTCGCGATCAGCGGCCCGCAGGACTACGCCAGCGTGATGCGCGCGGTGCACGCGGCGCTGCCGCCGAAGCACGATCCGTTCCTCGACCTGGTGCCGCCCACGGGCATCAAGCTGACCCCGAAGCACTACGCGTACCTGAAGATTTCCGAGGGCTGCAATCACCGTTGCAGCTTCTGCATCATCCCCTCGATGCGCGGCGATCTGGTCAGCCGTCCGGTGGACGCGGTGCTGATCGAGGCCGAGAAGCTGGTCGCCGGCGGCGTCCGGGAACTGCTGGTGATCAGCCAGGACACCAGTGCCTACGGCGTGGACCTGAAATACGCATCGCGCGAGTGGCGCGGCCGCAGCTGGCGCACGCGCATGACCGAGCTGTGCGCGGGTCTCGCCGAACTCGGCGTGTGGACGCGCCTGCACTATGTCTATCCCTATCCGCACGTCGACGAGGTGATGCCGCTGATGGCCGCGGGCAGGCTGTTGCCCTACCTCGACATCCCGTTCCAGCACGCCAGCCCGCGCATCCTGAAGCTGATGAAGCGCCCCGGCAACATCGACAAGACGCTCGAACGCATCGGCCGCTGGCGCAAGGCGGTGCCGGAGCTGACGCTGCGCAGCACCTTCATCGTCGGCTTTCCCGGCGAGACCGACGCCGAGTTCGAGAACCTGCTCGACTTCCTGCGCGAAGCCCGACTCGACCGCGTCGGCGCCTTCGCCTACTCGCCGGTGGACGGCGCCAAAGCCAACGACCTGCCCGACCCGGTGCCCGAGGAACTCAAGGAAGATCGCCTGGAACAGTTCATGGCGGTGCAGGCGGAGATCAGCGCCGCCCGGCTGCAGCGCAAGATCGGCCGCCGCCTGACCGTGCTGGTCGACCGCGTCGATGCCGACGGCGCCGTCGCGCGCTCAACCGCCGACGCCCCCGAGATCGACGGCGTGGTGCGCATCCGCGACGGCCGGCGCCTGCAGCCTGGCACCTTCGCCGAGGTGATCGTCGAGGGCGCGGATGCGCATGATCTGGAGGCGCGCTGCGTCGCCGCGGACTGAGCGCGCGACCCTGCCGGCGGGTGTCGCCTTACGACATTGTATGGGTCGGATTTCCACCGCCGGGCACGCGTCTCGGGCAGAGTGACAGCATGCGCTCCGCAGCCGCCGGACCCGTCCGATCAGGAGTCGTCATGGCAGGTACCCGCCATCCCGGGCGCAGTGCCTATCTGATGCTTGCAGCCGGTGTCATGTTCGTTCTTGCCGCGGCGCTCGGAAAGCAGGTTGCCTTCGCTGGAGTCGGTGTCGCGTTCCTGGCGATCGGGGCTTCATTCCTGCGCAAGCCGAAGCAAGGCGGTGATGGAGATGCGTCCGACTGACTGCCGGCCCCGTGCCCTGGCGGCGCAGCGCCGGTTGCTTCCGGTCTGCGGCGACGGTCACGGCGCGAGCCGCGGCAGCCGGTCGGGAATGATCCGGCGCAGTGGCCTGTCGGCGCCGGGGCATGCGGTTTTGCCCGGTTGGTATCGCTCCCGCGAGGTTTGCCATGCTTGATCACGATCGAATGGGCCGCCGGTTCGGGTTGGCACTCGTTGCCGGCCTGTGGGTTGCAGGGGCGGGGATGCTTGCAGCCACGCCGGTGAGCGCGAATGCGCAGACCCCGTTCCTCGGCCCGGTGCCGCAACCGGTCTGCCAGCCCGGGGATCGGACCGCGTCGGGGGTCGATGGCCAGCTCACCAGCGCCGAGCGATCCAGCGGCGCCTCGACGCAGCCCTACAACTGCAACCTCGCCATCGTCGGCGAATACGCCGGGCAGGGCGCCGGTCACCAGCTGATGTGGTACGGCCACTGTGCCTACGTCACCACCGAGGGCTTCGAGGCCGGGCAGCGGGGTGTTCCGCCGCTGCGGCATCCCGGTATCCAGGTGCTCGACGTGTCGAACCCGCACGCGCCGCGCTATGTCACCCATCTGGACGATCCGGCCTCGTTGTATGACTGGGAAGACGGATCGGTCAACCCGCAGCGCGCACTGCTGGCCAGCGGCGAGAGCTGGGTGGGCGCCGGGCCGCAACCCGCCGTCTCGTTCTACGACCTCTCCGATTGCGCGCACCCGCGGCTGCTGTCGAGCGTGCAGCTGCCCGACCCGAACCTGGTGGCGCATGGCGGCAACTTCGCGTTCGACGGCAAGACCTATTGGCTCACGTCGTACACCAAGCGCCGCCTCTACGCCATCGATGCCAGCGATCCGAAACACCCGAAAGAGCTCCTGGACTGGGATTTCCCGGACCGCCAGGCAGGCGGCATCGGCGCCGACCAGACCTGCCACCGCATCTCGCTCAACCAGTTCACCGTTGACGGCCATCCGCCCGACACGCTGCTGTTCTGCGGCGTGGTCGGCCACATGGTCCGTCCGGGCGACTACCGCTCGGGCAACGGGCTCGTCATCTATGACGTGAGCCAGGTGCAGGATCGCCGCCCGCATCCGGTCATCAAGGTGATCAGTTCGCTTTACTGGGTGAACGGCAATATCGCCATCGAGCCCGATCTGGCGTTCATCCACGGAACACCCTACCTGGGCGTCGGTGACGAGTGCGGGTCCGGCGGCTGCAGCTATCCCAAGAGCGCCATCGACGCCTGCAAGGCGGGACTCCCGCCCAACGGATTCGAGCGGCTCATCGACATCAGCGACCTCGCCAAGCCCCGGCTCGTGGCACAGCTCATGATCGGTGCGGACGATCCCCGGAACTGCGCGCAGACGCAGGGCGACATCACGGCCACGATGGGCGGCTACGGCTACAGCATGCACGACTGCACCTTCGACAACCCGCGCGACGCGACCTTGCTGGCCTGCTCCGCGCACCAGGCGGGCATCCGCGTGTTCGACATTCGCAATCCGGAACAGCCGAGGGAGATCGCCTATTTCATCGGGCCGGCGCCGCCGGTTCCGACCGAGATCGATCCGGGCTCGCTGCTCAACACCTTCCAGGGCGTCCGTCCGCCCATCAACTTCGCCTGGTCGAAGGCGCACAGCCGCTTTGTCTGGCAACACGGCCAACTCGACCTCTGGGTCACCTCCAGCCACGGCGGCTTCTACGTGTTGAAGTTCGAGAACCAGGCCGAGATCGCGAAATTGAAGCCCGCGCCGACCCCCGGCAACGAGGATTACCAGGATTGAGGGCTGCGGCTTCGCTGCGTTGAGCTGAGGAGGGAGGCACATGGTGACTTTCCAGACCGTGGTCAGACGTCCAAGCGCGCTGCTGCCATTGGCCATGTCGGTGACTGCCTTTGCGTTGGTCGTCGGCCGCATCGCCATCGTCGGCGCGACGGCCGGGGCAGACGAAGGCGCCACGGCGCACCTGTTCCAGATCCTCATCGTTGCGCAGGTTCCGCTGGCTGTCTTCTTTGCCGCGACGTGGCTGTCGCGGGCGCCGCGAAGTGCGTTGCGGGTTCTCGCGCTGCAGGCGGCGGCCGTCCTCGTCGCGCTCGCGCCGGTCTATTGCTTCCATCTCTGAGCAGGCCGGATGGCTGGCGCCACTCCGGCAAGCCCGTCTGCTTCGGGCTTGCTGGCGACCGCAGCGGATGGCAGGACATGGGCAGCCGGGGGAGACGCGGATGTCAGCGAAGAAGTCGTCGGGCAAGGCCGTGCAGAACGCGAGCGCTCGCCCGTCTGCCAAGCGCGCTAGCGACAGCAA
>JAJYDI010000093.1 GCA_021777635.1 Pseudomonadota bacterium | reverse complement strand
GCAGGACCTGGTCCCGTTCGCCGCCGGCTTCGCCGCCGGCGCCGAGGCGGTGATGATGGCCCACGTCGCCTATCCGGCGGTCGATGCCCATCCCGCGGGCTACTCGCCGCACTGGATCGGCACGATCCTGCGCCAGCAGATGCGCTTCCCGGGGATCATCATCAGCGACGACGTCGGCATGGCGGCGGCAGCCAGTGCCGGCGGCGTGGCCGCGCGCGTGGCCGCGCACTACGCGGCTGGCTGCGACGTGGTGCTGGCCTGCACGCCGGCGCTGGTGCCCGAATCGCTGGCCGCGGCGCGCGTCGCCGGCGCGGCGGACCGGGCCTGCGACCTGCGGCGACTGCAGGGGCAGGTGGCCGCCGGGTGGGATGCCCTGGTCGACAATCCGCAGCGCGATCGCTACCGGGCGGACCTCGCCGCCCTTCCGTCGCTGGAATCGGCATGAGCGCGTTGCCCGCCACGCTGGCCGAGGCGCTGGCCTGCAGTGAATTGATCCACGACCGCGCCGCCATCGGCGCGGCGATCGCGCGCATGGCGCAGACGATCGACGAGCGGCTGGAGGGCGAGGAGGCGCTGTTTCTCACCGTCCTGCACGGGGCGATGCTCTTCGCGGGCGAACTCGCCCTCGGCATGCGCAGCCCGCTGCGCTTCGATACCGTCCACGCAACACGCTATCGCGGCGCCACGCGCGGAGGGGAGCTCGTCTGGAAGCAGCGGCCGGCGACGCCGGTCGCCGGCCGGCGCGTGCTGCTGGTCGATGACATCCTCGACGAGGGCCATACGCTGGCGGCGCTGAGCGACTGGTGCCGGACCGAGGGTGCGCGCGAGGTGCTGATCGCCACGCTGTGCACCAAGGACCACGGTCGCTGCGTGCCGGGCCTCGCCAGCGACGTCAACGGCCTGCATGTCCCCGACCGGTACGTCTACGGGTACGGCATGGACTACCGGGAACAGGGCCGGAACCTGCCCGCCATCTACGCATTGAGAGCGTCATGAACGAGGACATCCAGACCCAGGGCATCGCACTGGCGGTGATCGGCGGCACGGGGCTGTACGCGCTGGAGGGCATCGAGGTCGATCGCCAGGTTCCTCCGCCAGCCACCCCCTGGGGCGAGCCGAGCGGGCCGGTTACCTTTGGCTCCTACGCGGGCCGCGGCGTACTGTTCCTGGCCCGCCATGGCGAGCACCACCACCTGGCGCCGCACCAGGTCAACTACCGTGCCAACCTGTGGTGGCTGCACCAGCTCGGCGCGCGCACGGTGCTGGGGATCAATTCCGTGGGTGGCATGGATCCGGAGCTGCCGCCCGGCACGCTCGCCCTGCCGCACCAGCTGGTCGACTACACCTGGGGCCGCGCCGGCAGCTACGGCGGCGAGCAGGGCCGGCCGGTGGCGCACATCGACTTCGCGCGGCCCTACAGCGAGCCGTTGCGGCAGCGCCTGGTCGACGCGGCGCGTCGCGCCGACGTCACGCTGCGCGAGGGCGGCTGCTACGCCTGCACCCAGGGGCCGCGGCTGGAGACGGCCGCCGAAATCGCCCGCCTGCAGCGCGACGGCTGCGCGCTGGTCGGCATGACCGGCATGCCCGAGGCGGCGCTGGCGCGCGAGCTGGAGATGGACTACGCCTGCCTCGCGGTGGTGGCCAACTGGGCCGCCGGCCGCGACCCCGATCCGCACCCGCATCCGATCACGATCGAGGAAGTGCGCATGCACGTCCGCAACGCCAGCGCGGGCATCGCGCCGCTGCTGCGGGCGCTGCTCGAGGACGTGCCCTGAGCCCGTAACCGCGTGCCTGCGGATGCGCCGGCGCGCCCGGTCGCCGCGGCAGACACCGCAATGTGACTTGCGCGTGAATCGCTCTCGTGAGACAACTCCGCACCGTGCGGGGTGCCGTGGGGGCCGCAGGGTCCGTAAGGTCACGACGCGGATTCGCACATCGGTCCATTTTGAAGGGGTTGAAGGCGATGAGCTTCGGTAAGGTCAAGTGGTTCAACGATGCCAAGGGATTCGGGTTCATTTCGCCCGAGGATGGCAGCGAGGATGTGTTCGTGCACTTTTCGGCGATCACGGCCAAGGGCTTTCGCTCGCTGCAGGAAGGCCAGCGCGTCAGCTACGAGACGGTCAAGGGCCCGAAGGGCGCTCAGGCCGCCAATGTGGCCGTGGTCAGCTGACCCACCCGCATCCGTTGTTACCGGAAACCCCGCCGCGCGCGGGGTTTCTTTTGTGGATGGCCTGACCGGGAACCTCCAACGGCTCGCGGATACGGTCCGGCAGGCGCCGCTTGCCCCGGCGTGGCAAGTTGAGCTTCATGGCCACATAGACCCGCCAGCTTCGTGTCTTGCCGAATCCTTTCGGCTGCAGGGCTTCGTCGAACAGCAGGCCAAAGCCATAGCCGTCACCAGCACCAGTCGCATCACCCGGAGCAGAGCGGGCTATTTGCAAGAATCGGTTGAAGCTCAAGTCGGTTCAACCACTTCTTGCCCAGAAGAGCCCGCGCTCAGTCCAGCAGAGCCATCAGCCGCGCCAAGGCATCCTCGATTACAACTGGAGGCACGTGCTCGATCTTCCGTGCCCCTCGCGCGACAAGATCCATCATGCGAACCTTGTTGACGAGCGCAACCCCTTGGGTCTTGCATCCAGTCCCTGTGAGCGTTACTGCAAATCCGGCGTACCTGGCGAAATCCCCACCCTGCGTGATGGGGGCGACGAGCACGTCACCGAACTTGTTGAAGTCCTTGCTCGTCAGTACCAGCCCAGGGCGCGTACCTCGCTGTTCATGACCGACGGCGGGGTCAAGCGGAACGTTGACCACGTCACCACGCTCGAACACCGGCACTACCAAACCTCCTGTCCCGCGGGCTTCGATTGATCCCACAGCGCCAAGTCAGCAGGTGGTGGGGCTTTGGGATCACACTTGGCGATCATTTCGGAGAGTGAATACTTCCGCTTGCGTGCTAGAACGATGCGACCGTCCTCGGTCGTTTGCAGGCTCATGCGTTGGCCAGCTTCGATTCCGAGATCCTTGAGCACAGGCGGTGGCAGCACCGCGACGGTGCTGTTGCCATACTTCCGCAGCACGATTTCCATTGGATCACCCTCTGGGTACGAGCATCTTGCGGCCAGATCTTAGTCATTGTCCCGCGCGATGTAAAGCATTGTTGAACATTACCAACGAGCGACCGCCTGGTTCACCGGGGTCAAGCGAACCCCGGCGAGGCGGCATCGGACCGCCCCGGGGGAGCGCAACCGGCCTCGGCGGTCCCGCTGAAGCGGCGAGGCGTTCAGGGTAGAGTGCGGGCGAGCGCGCAGCCCGGAGCATCGCGGTCCCCTGGCGGGCTCGGTGCTTGATGGCGCAGCGCAACGGGGAGGAATGGATGCAGCACTTCGGGTTCGATCGCTGGTCCGGACTGCGCCTGATGCTGGGCCTGCTGGCGCTGGCGGGTTTCGCGCTGGCCCTGCTGATACCGCGCCGCGAGTTGCCCTTCCATTTGCGCGTGGATGCGACCGGCGGCGTCATCGAAGCGCGCGCCGGCATCCCCCTGCCGCCCGGATTGCAGGTAGGCGACCGCGTGGTGCTGGGCGAGCAGACGGTGCAGATGCGCGCCGTGCTCGCCGACGAAAACGTCACAGGGCATGCGGTGCAGGCACTGCGGGTGCATCGGGCGGGTCGTTTGGTGTCCATCCCCGTGCACAGCGTGGCGCGGGTGTTGCATCCGGGGCAGGCCCCCATGCGCTGGGTGACCTTGACGGAAACGACCCTGATGCTGGCCCTGGGCCTGCTGACACTCTGGCGCGGTCGCGACTGGACGGCATGGGGCCTGGCGACGTTCACCCTCGGCATCGTGTTCGGCAGCATCCTCGCCCAGCTCCCCAGCCCGCCTTTCCTGAGCATTGTGCTGCTGGCATTGGAACGATGGCTGTACGGGCCCATGGCGTTTCTCGGTCTGTACATGACCGCGACCACGCTCGTGGGTTGGCCGCCGCGGTTGCTGCGTTTCCCCGGGGTGTTCTACCTGCTGGCGATGCTGCTGCTGTTCGTGCTCGAAGCTGGGGGAACCTATGCTTTCGTCCGGTTTGCGGTGATGGCGATGCCCAACGCAATCCAGATGCTGATCCTTGCCTGTGGCCTCGTGGGCATTGGCGTACCGCTCGGGGTCCTGCTGCGCGGCTATGTCCGCGCCGGGGCCGACGCACGATTGCGGATCCGCTGGATCCTCAGCGCGACGGGACTCCTGCTGCCCCTGATGGCGATCCAGATCGCGGTCGAGAACGCGGCCGTCCAGCAAGCGGAGACCTTGGCATGGCTGCACTGGACAGGCGTCTTGCTGACCTTCGTGGTCATGGGCCTGTACACCTACGCCGTGCTGCGCCAGCGCCTGGTCGAGGTCCGCGTGGTGCTCAACCGGGCCCTCGTGTTCGCACTGCTGATGGGCGTGGTCGTCGGCCTGTTCGCGCTGGTCGAGAGCCTGATCGAGCGGAGCGCGCTGGGCACGGGCGCGGGCGTGGCGCTGGAGGTGGCGGTACCGTTGGCGCTGGGCATCCTGTTCCACCAACTGCATCGGCGCGTGGAGGCGCTGGTCGATCGCTTGTTCTTCCACCGCGAGCACCGCGCGCGCGAGGCGCTCGGCGATTTCGTCCGTGATGCCGGGTTCATCGAGTCGCCGCAGACCCTCATCGACCGCGCCGTCGAGGCATTCGGCCGCCACGCGGGCGTCGCGGGCGCCGCGCTGTACGAGGCGCGCGGCGACGGCTTCGCCTGCAGCGGCCGCGACGGCCCGCAGGCCGCGTTCCCCGATCACCTCGATCTGGACGACCGCGCGCTGGTGCGGCTGCGCGCGACCCGGGCGCCCCTGGACCTGCATGGCGTCGACAGTGCGCTGGGCAGCGGGGGCCTGGCGTTGCCGCTCGCCCTGCGCGGGCACCTGTTCGGCGTGCTGGTCTGTGGTCCGCGGGCGGCCGGACGCCATGCCCAGGCCGACATCGAGCGGCTCGGGCATGCCGCGCACGAGGTCGGCGCCTCGCTGTTCGCGCTGCGCGCGCGCGCGAACGAAAGCCTCATCGAGGCGCTGGCGCATGGCACCTTGTCGCCTGCCGAGGCGAGTTTCCAGGCGAGCCAGATGGTCGCGGCGCGTTCCTGAGCGGCGCCGGGGCATGTCGCCGGCTCGCGGGTCGCCTCAGCCCAGCAGCTGCAGTCGCGCGAGGTCGGCGTAGAGGCCGCCCCGCGACAGCAGGCTGGCGTGCGTCCCCTCGGCGACGATGCGGCCGGCGTCCAGCACGATGATGCGGTCGGCGCGCTGCACCGTCGCGAGGCGATGCGCGATGACCACCGTCGTCTGCCGGTGGTGCAGGCGCGCCAGCGCCGTCTGGATCGCGGCCTCGGACTGGGCGTCGAGGCTTGCCGTGGCCTCGTCGAGGAGCAGGACCGGCGCATCCTTCAGCAGCGCGCGTGCGATGGCGATGCGCTGCTTCTGGCCGCCGGAGAGGCGCACGCCGCGTTCGCCCAGGGCCATCTGGTAGCCCTGCGGCAATTCACGGATGAAGGCATCCGCCTCGGCGGAGCGGGCCGCGGCCTCGACCGCCTCGTCGCGGGCATCCGGGCGCCCGAAGCGGATGTTGTCGGCGGCGCTGGCATGGAAGATCACGGCCTCCTGCGGCACCAGCGCCAGGCTGCCACGCAGGGCGACCGGCTCCAGCGCGCGGATGTCCACGCCATCGAGCAGGATGCGCCCGTGCTGCGGATCGTAGAAGCGCAGCAGCAGTTGCAGCACGGTGGACTTGCCGGCGCCCGAGGGTCCGACGAGCGCGACCGTCTCGCCCGGTCGGACATGCAGCGAGAAGTCGCTGAGCGCCGGCGTATCCGGCCGCGAGGGATAGGCGAAGCGGACGGACTCGAAGACGATGTCGCCGCGCAGTGGCTGCGGCAGGGGCTGTGGATGCACCGGCGCGGTGATGCGCGGTTGCTCGGCCAGCAGTTCATCGATGCGCTCCATCGCGCCGGCGGCGCGTTGCACCTCGCCCCAGGTCTCCGCCAACGCGCCGACCGCGCCGGCGGCGAAGACGGCATAGAGCACGAACTGGCCGAGCACGCCCGGCGAAAGCTGGTTGGCCACGACCTCGCGCGCACCCGACCACAGCACCAGTGTCACCGCGCCGAAGACCAGCACGATCACGGTGGCGGTCAGCAGCGCGCGCGTGCCGATCCGGCGCTGCGCGCTGCGCAGTGCCGACAGCAGGGCCTCGCGATAGCGCCCGGCCTCGTGGCGCTCGCGGGCATAGGCCTTCACCGTGCTGACGGCATTCAGCGTCTCGTTGGCGATGGCCGCGGTGTCGGCGATGCGATCCTGGCTACGGCGGCTCAGCCGCTGCACCCGCCGCCCGAAGACCAGGATCGGCAGGATCACGCAGGGGATCACCAGCGCCGTCAGGCCGGCCAGGCGCGGCTGCGTCCAGACCATCAGCGCCGAGGCGCCGACCAGCGTGACGGTGCTGCGCAGGGCCACCGAGACCCCGGAGCCCAGCATGTCCTGCACCACCTGGGTGTCGGTGCCCAGCCGGGAAATCACCTCGCCCACGCGCAGGCGCTCGAAGAAGGCGACGTCCTGGCCGATCAGGTGCGTGTACAGGTGCTCGCGCAGCGCCGTCACGGCGCGCTCGCCCAGCAGCGAGATGCAGAAATAGCGCCCGGCCGTCGCCAGCGCCAGGACGATGGCGATCGCGAACAGCAGCACGAAACTGCGGTTGAGTGCGGCCGCGTTGTCATGGCTGAAACCATGGTCGATCATCAGTCGCACGCCATAGGGCAGGACGAGCGTCGAGCCCGAGGACAGCGCCAGGAACACCAGCCAGCCGGCGGCCAGCGCGCGCTGCGGGCGCACGTAGGGCCACAGGTGGAGGAGGGCGCGCGGGTTGCGGCCGCGGCTGGAGCGGGGGGTGTCGGTCACGGGCGCGGGCGGTGGCGGCGTCGGTGCAGTGTAGCGGCCACGCACCCGGTCGCTCAGTCCGCGATGCAGCGGCCGCGACCGCGGGTGACCGATTGCAGCCACTCCCGCAGCGGCTGCACCTGTTCCTCGGGGACCAGCACGCGCAGGCCGATGGTGGCGGCATCCTGGGCGGCCGCCGTCGCCTCGAACCGCGGCAGCCGACCGCGCAATTGGGCGAGCGCCCCGGCATCGGCTTCGATGCGCACGCGGCGCAGGGTGCGCAGCGTCCGCCGCGGCGCCGCGTGCAGGCAGCCGGCGGCGCAGCCACCGTAGGCCCGCACGAGCCCGCCCACGCCCAGCTTCGTGCCGCCGAACCAGCGCGCCACCCGCACCACCACCTGGTCCAGGCGCTGCCCGTCGATCGCGGCCAGGATGGGGCGGCCGGCGCTGCCGCCCGGCTCGCCATCGTCGCTGCTCCGGTACGACTCGCCGCAGCGCCAGGCCCACGCGTTGTGGGTGGCATCGGCGAGATGCCGGCTTGCCAGCCAGCGCATCGCCTCCCCGGCATCCCCGATGGGCGCCGCATCGGCCAGGAATCGGCTGCCGCGCACGAGGATGGCGTGCTGCGCGCTCGCCGCCAGGGTCTCCCGCGACGAGCTCACGGGGTGTCCCGGATCACCAGCAGTCGCGGTTCGGTCATCTCGAGGATCGAGGCCCGGATGCCCTCGCGCCCGAGGCCCGAGCGCTTGACGCCCCCGTAGGGCATGTTGTCGACGCGGAAGCTCGGTACGTCGCCGATGATGACGCCACCGACCTCAAGTTCGTCCCAGGCGCGCAAGGCGTGGCGCAGGTCGTGGGTGAACAGGCCCGCCTGCAGGCCGTAGTCCGAGTCGTTGACGCGCGCGAGCGCGGCTTCGAAGTCGTCGAAGGGCTCGAGCAGCGCCACCGGGCCGAAGGCCTCCTCCCGCTGGAGGCGCGCCTGG
>JAJYDI010000092.1 GCA_021777635.1 Pseudomonadota bacterium | reverse complement strand
CAGATAGACCACGGTCAGCATCATGAAAATGAAAGCTTGCAGGGTGATGATCAGAATGTGAAAGACCGTCCAGACGAAGTCGGCCATCCCCTGCACGGGCCCCATCACATAGGTCATGCCATGCGCCAGGCCGGCCCCCAGGGTCATCACCGCGATCAGGATGAAGATCAGCTCGCCCGCATACATGTTGCCGAACAGTCGCAGGCTCAGGGAGACCGGTCGCACCGCCTCCTCGATCAGCCGCAGCAGCAGGTTGACCGGTGCCAGCAGGATGGCCATGAAGCCATGCGCGTGAAACGGCGCGGTGAACATCTCCTTGAAAAACAGTCCCGGCCCCTTGTGCTTGAGGCCGAAATACTGGATCAGCAGGAATACGGTCAGGGCCATGCCCAGGGTGGTATTGAGGTCGGCCGTCGGCACCACGCGCAGGTAAGGCAATCCCGAGGCGCGGCCCAGCCAGGGCAACAGGTCCACCGGAACCAGGTCCATGAAATTCATCATGAACACCAGCACGAAAATGGTCAGCGAGAGCGGTGCGATCAGCTTGCTGGAGCCGTGAAAGGTCTCGCGCACCAGCTCGTCGACGCCGACGACGACCATCTCGACGAATGCCTGGAAGCGCCCGGGCACGCCGGCGCTCGCCCGCCGCGCGGCGGTGATGAACACGCCCAGGAACACAGCCAGCAGCAGCAGTGTGACCGCCACGGTGTCGATGTTGATGACCGAGAACACCCCCGACCCCACGTGCCATTGCAGGTTGTGCAGATGGTGGTGGATGTATTCCGTCATGCCGCCGCCAGCGGCTTGTTCGGCGGATTCTGCCATCGGGTCACCTGAAAACGACGAGAGCAAGCCAGAACGCAAACTGGGCCAAGAGCACACCGGCGATCAGCGGCAGGAAGTCGAGCCTCCACACGGCGATGGCGAGATAAAGTACCGCCACCAGCCAAGCCCACTTCAGCGCCTCCGCCACGTAGGCCGCCTGCAGCGGCCTGCGCACCGGAGCCGGCCCGGCCCCGAACAGACGCAAGGCAAACAGCGCATTCCCCAGCGCAACCGCTGCGCCGCCCACCGCGGCGGCCAGAGCCGACCGCATACCGTGCAACGACAATGCAAACGCCAGCAGCCCCGTTGCCGTGAGCTGCAAGGCAACCATGCGCAGCGCCACGCTTCGTCCGTGCGCGATGGAATTGCGCATAGGTCGCTCCGCGCGGCGTTCGCGCCGGCCGGACGGCCAGCAAACCGTGTCGCCTAGCTTGAAAAGGATAGCATCCACCCGTTTGCGGCAGCAAGACGGTGTCGGTGCCGCGTGGCCGCAGGAATTCGC
Organism: Pseudomonadota bacterium; assembly: GCA_021777635.1. The sequence goes on along the minus strand of JAJYDI010000092.1, from coordinate 6,635 downwards.
GAAATGGCGCGCGCTCCAGGCCGCGGCGGACACGGCCTGGCAGGCACGGCCAGCGCGTCCGCACGACGGCTCCGGAGCCGCCGGCTCGCGGTGACGGGGGCAGGCGACAGCCAGGCCGAGTTGCGCAAACAACCTCGACACCGATCGTGCGACAGACTGTCGCAGCACGCGCAAGCGGCACGAAAAAACGCCGGGACGGAGCAAGCTCGGTCCCGGCGCAGGGTGCGCGCGGCCGCCAAGGGGGGAGGCGACGGCGCGCGGGGGAGCGGTCGATCAGGCCTGGGCAGCGGCCCAAGTGGTCTGCGCGGCTTCGAACTGCTTGCGCGCCAGGTCACCGAACGCCGTGGCGCTCTTCAGTGCGGCCTCGGCGGCCTCCTGCTGGGTCGCGGCCAGATCGGCGGTGTGCGCACGCGCCGCTTCGACGCTGCGGCTCCACAGCTGGTTGGCGCTGGCGGCATCGCGCACGGCCAATGCTTCGCGAGTCAGACTGCCGATGCGGGCGACCTGCTGCTCGGCGGACTTCAGCTGCAGCGCGAACATCTGCTCGGCCAGCTCGAGGCCATAGCCCTGCGCCTTGGCGGCAGATTCGGCCAGCTGGCGGCTGTAATCAAATGCGGGGTGGGTCCAGGACATGTTCATGGGGTCATCCTCTGGTGGATCGGGGGTGGTGAGCATGATGAGCGCGATGATGTTGCGACGCAACATAAATCCGACGAACGGCGCAGAGTGTTCGAACAGAACGTCTTCAACTGGTTGATTTCATGTATCCATACGGCTACTGAAACCAAATCAGCCGGCATTGCGCCGCATCAGATCAGTCACCGCGATAACGCGCACCCGCGGTGCAGGTCTCGTGCACGATCACCTCGGACAGGCCGGGAAGCATCGGCGCCAGGCGTTCCCAGATCCAGCGCGCGATCACCTCGCTGGTCGGATTTTCGAGTCCCGGGATCTCATTCAGATAGTGATGGTCGAGTTGCTCGTGGAGCGGGCCGAACGCGGCCTTCAGGTCCGCGAAATCGCAAACCCAGCCCCGTACCGGATCGGGTTCGCCGCTGACGCGGATTTCGATGCGGATCGAATGGCCATGCAGGCGCGCGCACTTGTGTCCCGGCGGCACGTTCGGCAGGCGGTGCGCGACCTCGGCGGTAAAGCTCTTGAAGATGTCCATGACGGGATCCGATCTGGGCAACAAGGGGCTGACCACGGCGCCCGTGTGGTCCGGCTTGCGGGGGTGAGGATGCGGTGTCACTCGGGCATGCGCTCGGAGGTGCCGTTGCACACATCCGGATTCGCATCGAGACCGGATCCTCTGCGACGTCAGGAAGGAGCCACCGCGCCGGCAACAACCCATTCCCGAGACGGGACAAGTATAGGCGGATCAGTCACGCACCCATTGCCCGCCGCGATTCCCGCTCCCGACGCCTCGGCTTCGTTCGTGGGTTGGGGGCTGCCGGGCAACCTGAACACCATGCCACCGCCCGGTGAACGAATTCCTAACGCTTTCGCTCCGTACGCTTGCCCCCGGAACCACCCGCTTGGTAGCTGTGTGCGAGCGCCACCCCGGACCGCAGCGAGCGGCCCGATCGGAGCGGTGGCGCAGTACGGAACTCGCTAGCCCCCCTTGGCTTACGTGGAGATCCCTATGAAAACCCGCTCTCGTACACTGACTGTTGCATGCGCTCTGGCACTGGGAACCCTTGCGGCGACTCCCGCGATTGCCGGCAACCCCACGCATGCAGGCGCTTCTGTCGGCGCGACATCCAACGAGACGGCGCATCTTGCGACCCGCTATGCGGATTTCGCGGGTTCGCAGAGCAACGCCGCCGCCCTCGTCGCCGGTCTGCGCTCGGGCTCGGCGTTCGTGCTCACCTCGACCGATGCCGCCGGCGCGCTGACCCAGACCACCATCACCCCCACCACCAAGGCCATGGGCTACGGCGAGGTCAACATCGCGCTGTCGCTGGCCAAGGCCGAACTCGCCAAGAACGGCATCACCAACCCGACACCACAACAGATCGAGGCGGCGTTGAACGGAGGGGTGCTGACGAGTGCCAACGGCTCCGTTCCACTCCACGGCGTGCTGGCGATGCGCCAGCAGGGCCAGGGCTGGGGCCAGATCGCCAACGGTCTCGGCTTCAAGCTGGGCGACCTGGTCAGTGCCTCCGAAACCGGCAACAGTCAGGCCGGCATGCACGGCCAGGCGGGCGTGCATGGCAGTGTCGGCACGGGCACCGATGCGTCCGCCAACGCGGCCGCCAATGCGTCGCTGCATGCCACGTTGCCGGCACGCGTGAATCTGCCGCAGCGGCCGAACGTGCCCGCCGTGGTGCGGCCGAATATTCCGGTGCACGTCGGCATCGGCGGCGGCGGCTGATCGTCCGCGTTCTCGCAACAGCCCCACCGGGCGGGCCGAGTGTGCCCGCCCGGCTCTCTTCGCCAACCGGAGCAACTTCATGCAGAGAAATCGACTGCTGCGCCTTTCGTGTGCCCTGGCGCTGACCGCGCTGGCTGTCCCGCTGGTCCACGCCGCCGACAGCGGCACGTTCTACGCCAGCTCGGGTTTCGATTACAGCAGCGGCACGTATGGCCAGCCCACCAGCACGACGATCTGGGATGTCCCGTTCACGGCGGGCTACAGCGGCCAGGCCTGGTCGTTTCGCGTGACCGTGCCGTGGATCCGGGTATCCGGACCGCCCAACGTGATTCCGGGTATCGGCATCATCAAGAACAACAACCCGCTGGGCCGCGGCCTCGGCCGGTTGCTCGGGACTGGAGGCACGACGACTTCAGGGACCGCCTCGGGACTCGGTGACGTCACCGCGCAGGCGACCTACCATCTCGTCAACGACACCGCGTCGCAGTTCGGTCTCGACCTGACCGGACGCGTCAAGTTCGGCACGGCCGACGCCAACAAGGGCCTCGGCACCGGCCAGAACGACTACGGCGCCGAAGTCGATGCGTACAAGGGCTTCGGTGATGCCTGGACCGCGTTTGGCGGCGTCGGCTACACCGACCTCGGCAGTTCGACCTACATCCAGTTGCGCAACGTCTGGTTGGCCAACGCCGGCGTCAACTACAAGATGGACGCGGACGACAGTGCCGGCCTGTACTTCTTCTATCAGCAGCGGCCGTCGACGGCGGGCTATTCGCGGCGCGAGGCGACGCTCTATTACAACCACAAGGTCGATACCGCGTGGTCGCTGCAGGGCTATGTGCTGAGCGGCTTCTCCAACGGCAGTCCGGACTACGGAATCGGGGCGTCGGCGAAGTACGCGTTCTAATGGAGTCTGCTGCTCGATCGGTCGGGCTGCGACCGGAACCGTACCGCCCCCCCCGCGTCGCCCAGGCCTTGGGGGAAAGCGGGGCCTGGACGACGCGAAAGTTCGCCGACCGATCCGCACGGCGCCCGTGCGTCGGGCGGATCCGCCATCCCTCGAAGCCGCCCGGCTCGATGATCACCCGGCAAAAGCCGCAAACGCCTGCGGCAACGTCTGCACTTGTCCGCAGAAGCTGGCGTCGTAGCCCGGCAAGGCGTTGACGGCCTGGCGAAAGGCGTCGTCGCGCATGATCGCCAGCACGTCGCGCATCACCGCTGACTCGAGCACCGAAGCGTCGCCGAGCAGGAAGTAGCGTTCGGTCACCATCGGCACGAAGTCGAGCCCGAAGCGGCGTGCAGGAGTCTCCAGCCCGAAGCCGGCATGGGCCATGCCGCTGGCGACATAAGCCGCCACTGCTGGATGGGTGTATTCGTAACTGTCGTAGCCGGTGATGTCGGCGGGCGCCAGCGCCGCGCGCTGCAGGAGCAGATCGAACAGCATGCGCGTGCTCGATCCCGGCTGGCGATTGACGAAGTGCACACCTTCGCGGCACAGGTCCGGCAAGGCGCCGATCCGGAGCGGATTGCCGCGCTCCACGATCAGGCCCTGGCGTCGTGTGGCGAGATGGGCCACGCGATGACGCTCCGGCAGCAGCCAGGGCCGGTAGTTGTCCAGCGCGGCGTTCTCAAGCGCCCCGATCGGCACATTGAAGCCGGCCAGCTCGCAGCCACCCGTCGCGAGCGCGCCCAGGCCTTCCCGGGTGCTGCGGTACTTCAGATCGAGCGGAATCTGCTCGCGCGCCAGAAAGTGGCGCAGCGTCTCGACGCCGAAGCCGTGGCTGGCCTGCAGGCGCAGAATCGAGCGCTCGCTGGAAATCGCGCGCTCGAGCTCGGCTTCGATCTCGGTGGCCAGGCTCTCCAGCAGCGGTGACAGCCGCGCCGTCACGCGCCGGTCGGCCCAGACCAGCCGCTCGCCGAGCGCGCTCAGACGGGCACCGCGCCCGCGCGAGGGACGCACCAGCGGCGTGCCGAACAGGCGCTGGCCGTCGCGCAGCAGGCCCCAGGCATAGCGATAGGACAGCCCCGCGCGCGCGGCGGCCTGCGCGATCGAGCCCGACTCGTGCACGCCGATCAGCAGCCCCAGCAGCTGCGGGGTCAGCTGGCTGTCCTCGCCGCGGCTCACCGTCATGTGGGTGCCGATGTGGACCTCGAACATGTCCGCCTCCGCCAACGTCGAATCGACGACCACTCTCAATGGCTCTTTATAGCCTATTGATCGACGAAGGTCGGGTAGTACAGGCGCGAGGCCTGCCTATGATCGACGGTTGTGCATATGTACGGCACAGCCTGTTCTCATCGTTGTCCAATCAACGCTTTCGGGGGAGGACCTATGGCAAGCGTGGCAACCGACGTCGCGTCGCGTGGGGCTGGCAATGCAGGTCTGCTGTCCAGAGACCGCACCGTCGCCGGCCCCAACTTCAACCGCTGGCTGGTACCGCCAGCCGCACTCGCAATCCACCTGTGCATCGGCATGGCCTATGGCTTCTCGGTGTTCTGGCTGCCGATGAGCAAGCTGCTGGGTGGATCGGGCGCACTCAGTTGCAACGCCATCGGATTCTTTGGCGCCCTGACCTCGACCAGCTGCAACTGGTCGGTGGCGCAAGTCACCCATATCTTCGAGACCTTCATCGCCATGCTCGGCATCTCCGCCTTCCTCTGGGGCGGGTGGCTGGAACATGCGGGGCCGCGCAAGGCCGGCTTCATCGCGGCCCTGTGCTGGGGCGGCGGACTGATCCTCGGCGGGATCGGTGTGTCGATCCATCAGCTGTGGCTGGTTTACCTCGGCTGCGGCTTCATTGGCGGCATCGGCCAGGGGCTCGGCTACATCACGCCGGTATCAACTCTGATCAAGTGGTTCCCCGATCGTCGCGGCATGGCGACCGGTTTCGCCATCATGGGCTACGGGGGTGGCGCGATGATCGGCGCGCCCCTGGCGGTCGCCCTGATGAAGCACTTCGGCGCCGGCAGCCCGCAGGGCGTGGCGCCAACCCTGATGATGATGGGCGTGATCTACCTGCTGGCGATGTCGGCGGGTGCCTTCGGGTTTCGCGTTCCACCCAACGGCTGGCATCCCGCCGGCTGGACACCGCCCGCGGACGACGGCAAGAGCATGAAGACGCGGCGACATGTACATCTCGGCAGGGCGTGGAAAACCCCGCAGTTCTGGCTGATCTGGGGCGTACTCTGCCTGAATGTCACGGCCGGCATCGCGGTGATCTCGATGGCCAGTCCGATGCTGCAGGATGTGTTCGGGGCGAAGCTGATCGGGGTCGATTCCATCACCGCGCTCAGCGCAACGCAAAAGGCCGCCATCGTCGCCGCCGCCGCCGGCCTGGTCGGCCTGATCAGCCTGTTCAACAGTCTGGGGCGCCTGTTCTGGGCCGCGCTCTCCGATTACCTGGGCCGCAAGCGCACCTACCTGACGTTCTTCGTACTCGGCATCATCCTCTACGTGCTGCTGCCCACCTGGGGTCATCTCGGCATGGCGGGAATGTTCGTCGCCTCAATCTGTATCATCCTGACCATGTACGGCGGCGGCTTCTCGACCATTCCGGCCTATCTGTCGGACATCTTCGGAACCCAGATGGTGGGTGCGATCCACGGTCGCCTGCTCACGGCATGGTCGGTGGCCGGCATCGTCGGTCCGTTCCTGATCGCGGCGATCAGGCAGGCGCAGATCGCCGCAGGCGTCGCGCATGACCGCATCTATGACATCACGCTGTACCTGATGGCGGTGCTGCTGCTGGGCGGTCTGCTTTGCAATGCGCTGGTCAAGCCGGTCAAGGAGTCGGTCTACATGACCGATGAGGAGCTCGCCCGTGAACAGGCGCTGCAACACGAGGCCCAGGGCGGCGCCGCGGTCGATGCGGCCACGGCCGCGCGCGGTGCCTTCGGCGGCGTCGGGATTCTTGCCTGGCTCGCCGTCGGCGTTCCCTTTCTGATCGGGCTCTATATCGCGATCGAGAAGGCCGCGGCCTTGTTTTGAGGAAGTCGCAATGAAGGAGTCTCGCGCACGTACCGCCCCCCCGCACGGCGGCGTCGTGCCCGCGCTGCCGCCCGAGCAGGGCGCGGTCGTGCGCGAGGTGATCGTCCGGCTGCAGCAGCAGCCGGGCGCCCTGCTGCCGATCCTGCACGCCGTGCAGGACGCCCTGGGTTACGTACCCGACGGCGCCGTCGGCCCGATCGCGCACGCGCTCAATCTCAGCCGCGCCGAGGTGCACGGCGTGGTCAGCTTCTACCACTGGTTCCGCCGCGA
>JAJYDI010000002.1 GCA_021777635.1 Pseudomonadota bacterium | reverse complement strand
GCTGGTGATCGGCGTCGGTGCGTTCTACGTCAACACCGCCCACTGGCATCCGTTCATCCCGCCGCGCGTGGTCGATGCCGCCGGCGTGGCGCACTTCGGCTGGCACGGCGTGCTGGCCGCGGCCAGCGTGGTGTTTTTCGCGGTGTTCGGCTACGACACGCTGACCACCGCCGCCGAGGAGGCGAAAGATCCGCAGCGCGACCTGCCGCGCGCGGTGCTGCTGTCGCTGGCGATCGCGATGGCGCTGTATCTGGCGGTGTCGCTGGTGCTGACCGGCATGGTTCCCTACGCCAGCCTCAACAGCGCCGCGCCGGTGGCCAGCGCGTTCCAGGCGCTGGGCCTGCATTGGGTGATGATCGCGATCTCGGTGGCGGCGGTGGCCGGCATCACCAGCGTGATGTTTGCCTTCATGCTGGCGGCGGCGCGCATCGCCTTCGCGCTGGCGCGCGACGGCCTGTTGCCGGGCTGGTTCGCGCGCGTGCATCCGCGCTACGGCACGCCCTATCGCCCGACCGTGATTCTCGGCGCGTTCACCGCGCTGGTCGCCGGCCTGCTGCCGATCGGCGAGGTCGCCGAGCTGATCAACATCGGCACGCTGATGGCCTTCATTATCATCTGCGCGTCGGTGCTGGTCCTGCGCCGGCGCCGGCCGGAGCTGCCTCGCGCCTTCCGCGTGCCGGCGGTGTGGGCGGTGGCACCGATCGGCATCGCCTTCTCGCTGCTGCTGATCGCCGGCCTGCCGTGGATCACCATGGAACGCTTCGTGGTGTGGATGGTGATCGGGCTGGCGGTTTATTTCGGCTACGGCATCCGCCGCAGCAGGCTGGCTCGCGACTGATTCGTCTGGCGCCCTTGCGAATCCCTAGCCGCCCCGGGTCGTGCCCTGCACGGCACCGGCGCGAAAGCCCGACGCATTCCAGGAATGAACGCTGGCGAGCAAGTCAAGAGTGAAAGCTCACCGTCCCCGATGGGAGAACCGGTCATCCCTGTGCGGCTCAAGCGCGGCTGCTCGTTCACCGAGATGGCGTATGCGGCGCGCTGGTGCTTGTCCATTTCAATCAACCGCAAGCGCTATCCGCTCGAATGGGGCGCGGTTGTACCGCACATCACCCGCTCAGCACGGCGGCCACCGAGCCGGCGAAGTATTCGATGTTGCCTTCGCTCAGGCCCGCAAGGTTGATGCGACCGCTGCCGAGCAGGTAGATCGCGAATTCGCTGCGCAGGCGATCGATCTGTTCGGGGCCGATGCCCAGGAAAGAGAACATGCCGCGCTGGCGCTGGATGAAGCCGAAATCCTGTTGCAGGCCAGTTGCCGCCAATTGGGACACGGCCTGTACGCGTATGCGCCAGATGCGTTCTCGCATGGCGGCCAGCTCGCCATGCCACTGGGCCGTTAGCGCCGGCCGCGACAGGATGCGCGCGACGATGGCGGCGCCGTGCGCCGGCGGCATCGAATAGATGTTGCGGATCCGCTCGAGCATGACCGAGCCCGCCGCCGCCGCCGCGCTGGCGCGGTCGGCGATCAGGCTGAGCGCGCCGATGCGCTCCCGGTAGAGGCCGAAGTTCTTCGAACAAGAAGTGCACAGCAGCATTTCCGGCACCGCGCCGGCCAGTATGCGTGCGCCGATGGCATCGCGGTCGAGGTCCTCGGCAAAGCCCTGGTAGGCCATGTCCAGCAACGGCACGAAACCTCGTTGCTGCGCCAGCGCGGCAATTTCAGGCCACAGCCCGGCAGGAATGTCGACGCCGCTGGGGTTGTGGCAGCAGGCATGCAACAGCACCACATCGCCTGCCGGTACCTGCGCCAGCGCGGCAAGCAGGGCATCGGTCCGCAGGCTTTGAGTCGGCAGGTCGTAGTAGGGGTATTCGTGCAGGCGCAGTCCTGCCGCCTGAAACACGCCAGGATGATTGCCCCAAGTGGCATCGGGCAGCCACAGACAGGCGTCGGGACGACTGTAGCGCACCAGTTCAGCCGCCACGCGCAGGGCGCCGGTTCCACCGGGCGTCTGGACAGTGAACACCCGCCGGTCGCGGCGAACCGGATGATCGTCCAAGGCCAGTGCTTCAATGGCGTCGGTGAAAGCGAGATCGCCAGCCATGCCTTGATAGGATTTGGTGTCCTCCTCGGCAAGGCGCAGCCGCTCGGCCTCGTGCACGCAGTCGAGGATCGGCGTGTGGCCGGCGGCGTCGCGGTACACCCCAACCCCGAGGTCGATCTTGCAGGCGCGCGGTTCCCTCTGGAACTGCGCCATCAGACCGAGGATGGGGTCAGCGGCAGCCGCTTGCAGATGGCTGAACATGGGTGTCTCGGCAATGGCAGTGGCAACAGCTTAGAGGCTCGGGGCGGGTGCTGGCTTGTCTTGCATGAAGCCGGTTGTCATGCTCTGAGGTCAACATAAGGCCCGCGCTCTCCCCTCTGCCCTGTCGGAACTAATGCCGCCCCATGCCTACGATCATCGAACCCTTCCGCATTCACTCGGTCGAGCCACTGCGCATGAGTTCCGCGGCCGAGCGGCGCGAGGCGATCGTCCGCGCCGGCTACAACCTGTTCTCGCTCAGGAGCGAGGACGTGCTCATCGACCTGCTCACCGACTCCGGAACCGGCGCCATGTCGAGTGAGCAGTGGGCCTGCATCCAGCGGGGTGACGAGGCTTACGCCGGCTCACCCTCCTGGTACCGCTTCGAAGCCGCGGTCCAGGGGCTGTTCCCCTTCGCGCACGTGATCCCTACCCACCAGGGCCGCGCCGCCGAGAAGATCCTGATGGCGGCCATCGGCGGCCCCGGACGCATCATCCCCAACAACACCCACTTCGACACCACCCGCGCCAATGTCGAGGCCACCGGTGCCGAGGCCGTCGACTTGGTCATCCCCGAAGGTCTCGACCCCACCCTCGAGCATCCGTTCAAGGGCAACATGGACCTCGGCCGGCTCGATGCCCTGCTGAGTGCGCGTCACGACGACGTACCTGCCGTGTTCATCACAATCACCAACAACTCCGGTGGCGGCCAGCCGGTTTCGCTGGAGAACCTTCGTGGCGTGCGCGCGCTGTGCGACCGCCACCGCATTCCGCTGTTCCTCGACGCCTGCCGCTTCGCGGAGAACGCCTGGTTCATCCGCGAGCGCGAAAGCGGTCAGGGCGAGCGCGATATCGCTGACATCGTGCGCGAGATTGCCACCCTCGCCGACGGCATGACCATGAGCGCCAAGAAGGATGGGCTCGCCAACATCGGAGGCTGGCTCGCCGTCCGCGACGACGAACTCGCCGCACGCTGCCGCAATCTGCTGATCCTGACCGAGGGCTTCCCGACATACGGCGGCCTTGCCGGGCGCGACCTCGACGCCATTGCCCAGGGCCTGAAGGAGGTCGTTCAGCATGACTACCTCCGCTACCGCATCCGCTCCACCAGCTACCTCGGCGATGGCCTGCACGCCGCCGGCATCCCGGTCATGCGCCCGATCGGCGGCCACGCGGTCTACATAGACGCCCGCGCCCTGCTCCCCCACATCCCGCCGCTGCGGTACCCCGGCCAGGCACTCGCCGTCGCGCTCTACGAGGATGGAGGCGTCCGCAGCTGCGAGATCGGCACCGTCATGTTCGGCCGCCACCCCGACGGCAGCGAAACACCCGCCGCCCTTGATCTTGTCCGCCTCGCCATTCCCCGCCGTACCTATACCCAGAGTCACATCGACTACGTCATCGAGATTTGTGCCGAGGTCGCGGCCCGCGCCGGCAAACTGCGCGGCTACAGAATCGTCGACGAGCCCCCCACGCTGCGGCACTTCACCGCACGCTTCGAGCCGCTGGCGGGTTAGCGCGCGGCAACCTCCACCCCCCGGTGATGACACCCAATGAGCATTGCCGGTGCGCCACGCTCCGGTGCGCCCAGCAAAGCTGGTGCCCGACGACTGCTTCGAAAACATCGCTCAGGCACAATCTGGAGCGCTGGCGCTGGCGCTCGAATGTGGCAGAGTCTTGTGCAATCCGAACGCGCGAGGTCCCCATGCTGACCAACTTCCTCACTTCCGATCATCGCGATTGCGACGCACTGTTCGCCAAGGCCGAAAACGCCGCCAGCGACGGCGGCTTCGATGCCGCTCGCGCCGCTTATGCCGAGTTCGAAGCGGCGATGGCGCGTCACCTGTCGATCGAGGAGAGTGTGCTGTTTCCCGAATTCGAGGCGCGCAGCGGCATGGTCGGCGGCCCGACCACGGTGATGCGCGTGGAACACGAGCAAATGCGCGCGATGATGGCGCAGACGCGGCAGGCGCTGGAATGCGGCGAACTGGACGACTTTCTCGGCTGCAGTGAAACGCTCAACATTTTGATTCAGCAGCACAACATGAAGGAAGAGCAGATGCTCTATCCGATCTGCGATCGCGCCTTGGCCGACCGTGCCGAGGCATTGCTGGAACGCATGCAGGCGTACTGATGGCGATAGGAGCCACTGATCTGGACCTCGACGTGCGCGACCTGCCGCCATGCGAGCCGATGGAGCGGATTCTCGCCAGCAGCGATCGGTTGCTCCCGGGGCAGCGTCTGCGTGCGCTGATCAGCCGAGAACCGCTGCCGCTGTTTCCGATGCTTCAGCAGCGCGGTTTCAACTGGCGTGTGGTCGAGGTCGCGGAGGGCCGCTGCGAACTGCTCGTCTGGCGCGCCGGTGACTTGCAGGTAGCGGTAGGCAGCGAATGAACGCGGGTCTGTCGCTGGAACAGGCGCCGCCGCTTTCGGTTCCGCTGCGCTTTTTCCTCAGCGCACCGCTGTTTGGCCTCGCCGCCGCCAGCCTGATGCTGTGGCTCGGCCCCGACGTGCTGGTGTCGCGCTGGAGCGCGGGAACGCTCGCGCTGACCCATCTGGTGGTGCTCGGCGTGCTGACGATGGTGATGTGCGGCGCGCTGTTGCAGATGCTGCCGGTGCTGGTCGGTGTTCGGGTGGCAAGGCCGCGGATCATCGGCGGGCTCTGCCATGGCCTTCTGGTAGCGGGTACGCTGGGTCTGGCGGCCGGCTTTCTTGGCGCCGGTCAGAACAGCTTTCGTGTCGCGGTGGCGCTGCTTGGACTCGGCCTCGGCGGGTTCCTGGTGATAATGGGGTTTGGCCTGGCCCGGGCGCCTCATGTGCACGACAGTGTGCGCGGGATGCGCTGGGCCCTGCTCGGCTTGGCGGTGACGGCTGGCCTCGGCGTGTCGCTCGGGCTCGGCCACAGCGGTCTCGGGCTGCCGCTGCTGCGCTGGCCGCTGACCGACCTGCACCTGGCCTGGGGCCTGCTCGGCTGGATCGCGACCCTGGTAGCAGTCGTCGCCTGGCAGCTGGTGCCGATGTTCCAGATGACGCCGCTTTACCCACCGTGGCTGCGCCGCTGGCTGGCCGCCGGCATGTTCGCGCTGCTGGGCTGGCACTCGCTAGCGGTATTGCGCGGCTGGCCGCTCGCACCGTTGCCGGCGCTTCTGCTGGTGGCGGCACTCGTCACCTTTGCGCTGATCACCCTGCGGCTGCTGGCCCAACGCCGACGCAAGGTCGGCGATGCCAGCCTCGCCTTCTGGCGATTGAGCATGGCGGCGCTGCTGCTGGCCGCAGCAATTGATGCCGCGTCCTTGCTGGCGCCGCCAGCGGTGTCGGCACGCCTGGCGCTGGCGGCGACCTTGATGTTCCTGCTCGGCTTCGCGCTGTCGGTTGTCAACGGCATGCTCTACAAGATCGTACCGTTCCTGGTCTGGCTGCATCTGCAGCAGCGCCTTGCCACGAGGATGGAGGTGCGCCACCGCATCGTTCTGCCGAGCATGAAGTCGATACTGCCGGAACCTCGAAGCCAGCAGCAGTTCTACCTGCACTTGGCGGCGCTGTCGGTTCTTCTGGCCGGAGTGCCGCTGCCATTCCTGCTGCGCCCCGCCGCAGCACTGTGGCTGGCCGACTTCGCCCTGCTCGAGGTGAACTTGCTGCGCGCCGCCCACCGATACCGGGCCGAATGCCGGCGCATCGACCACTTCCGCTGACGCCGCTACCGCTAGGCAGCCGAGTCGGCCCGGCAGAGCGCCAGATAGGCCTGCAAGCGCGCGCGCAGATCGACGCCGATCGGTTGCGGACGGCCGTATTGCATCTCGATCGTCACCAGCACCGAGCGCGCGCGCAGCCGCGTCTCCCCCCGCACGCTGCCATCAAAACGCAGGGTCAGCGAACTGCGGCCGATTTTTTCCAGCACCAACCGCAGTTCCAGCGTTTCGCCGAGCCGGCAGGGGCGCACGAAATCACATTCGGTATGCGCGGTCGGGAAGCCGATACCATGCTTCAGGATCTGCTCGGCGTAGTTCAGGCCGAGGCAGATGCTGAACCAGTCTTCGACCGCAGCTTGGAACATCTCGAAAAAGCGCGGGAAGAACACGTAGCCGGCGGGATCGGTGTGGGTAAAGCGCACCGGGGCACGATGCACGTAGAGATTGTCCATCAGTCGTGCTTCAGGTCGAGGCCGTAGACCGGTGCCTGCACCTGCCTGAAGATACCCAGGGCGCAGGGCAGACCGGGCGGCGCCATCAAGGCAAGCTGCTGGGCTAAGCCGGTGTCGCCCGCTTGCGGGTCGTGGCGCAGGGCCTGTTCGGGCGCCGCCTCCCCGTCGGCCAGCGACAGCGCCAGGATCCGGCCGTTGTCGGCCACCAGCACCTTGCGCTGTTGCTTGCCGTAGAGCAACGGCTGGCCGGGATGCATCGTCAGCGCGTACTCGTCGCGTGTGTCCTTGCCGGTAATCATGGCGTAAGCGCCTTCGTGAAAGGTGATGCAATTGAGCAGCACCTCGACGAAGGCCACGCCGCGATGAGCGTGCGCCGCGGCAAATACCTCTTCCATCATCGCGCCGTTGGTGTCGGCGACACGCGCGACGAAGGTGGCGCCGGCGGCCAGCGCCAGGTTGACCGGATTGATCGGGGTATCGGCCACGCCATAGGGAGTCGAGCGCGTAACCAGGCCGAGCGGGCTGGTGGGCGAGGCCTGGCCCTTGGTCAGCCCGTAGATCTGGTTGTTCAGCAGCAGCATCTTGATGTCGGGGTTGCGCCGCAACAGATGCAGAGTGTGGCTAGTGCCGATTGCCAGCGCATCGCCGTCGCCGGAAATAACCCAGACCGATAGTTCGGGATTGGCCAGTTTGACCCCCATCGCCACGGTCGGGGCGCGACCGTGCAACGTATGGAATCCGTAGGTGGCTGTGTAGTACGGAAGGCGCGAGGTGCAGCCGATGCCGGAGACGGTGACCAGCCGTTCGCGCGGCACTCCGATGCGGGCATAGGTGGCGGTCAGCGACTTGAGCACCGCAAAGCAGCCACAGCCGGGACACCAGCGTGGTGCGGTGCCACTGAGGAAGTACGAGCGCTCGGGGCGTGTCGGCAACTCCGCGGTGGCTTCCGGAATGACAGGGGTTGGGATCATTGGAGGGTCTCCAGCAGCGATTCGGCGGCCTCGACGATCTCGGCGATCCGGAACGCGGTGCCTTGCACTTTGTTCAGGCGCTGCAGGTCGAGCAGGTAGTTCGCCCGCAGCTGCTGCCAAAGTTGGCCGCTGTTGTTCTCGATCACCAGTACGGCGCGGTGGTTGCGCAATGCTTCCCCCAAGTCTCGCGGCAGCGGGTTGAGGTGGCGCAGATGCAGGCAGGCCACCAAACGGCCGCGCTGGCGCAGGCGATCGGTGGCCTCGCGGATGGCGCCGAAGCTGCTGCCCCAACCCAGCAGCAGCAGGCGGGCATCGGTGCCGCCATGCACCACCGTGACCGGATAGTCGCGGGCGATGCCGGCGACTTTGTCGTGGCGCAGCTGCACCATCGCCGCGTGGTTTTCAGCCTCGTAACACACCGCACCGCTCTCACCGGCTTTCTCCAGACCACCGATCACGTGCTCCATGCCCGGGCGGCCGGGCACCACCCAGGGCCGGGACAGGGTTTCCGGATCGCGCCGGTAGGGTTTGAAATCCGCCGCATCGACGCTGCGGTGCAGTGTGAACTCGGGCAGCTCATCCAGCGCCGGCTCACGCCAGACTTCGGCGCTGCTGGCCAGCGACAGGTCGCTGAGCACGACCACCGGCGTCATGTAACGCAGGGCGATGCGGCTGGCCTCGACCACGGTGTCGAAGCAGTCCGCAGGCGTGGCGGCAGCCAGCACCGGCAGCGGCGATTCGCCGTGCCGGCCGTGCAGGGCCTGCAGCAAGTCGGCCTGCTCGGACTTGGTCGGAATGCCAGTGGACGGGCCTGCGCGCTGCACGTCGATCACCACCAGTGGCAGCTCGGCGATCACTGCGAGGTTGAGGAACTCGCCCATCAGCGACAGCCCCGGGCCAGAGGTGCTGGTCGCCCCAAGCGCGCCGGCGAAAGCGGCGCCGATGGCGCTGCCGATCGCGGCGATCTCGTCCTCGGCCTGGAACATGTGCACGTCGGGATCACGATAGCGGCCGAGTTCCTGCATCACCTCGGTCGCCGGTGTGATCGGATAGCCGCCTAGGAACAACGACAACCCGGCGCGGCGGGCGGACTGCACCAAACCTTTGGCGAGCGCCGCATTGCCGGTGACAAAGCGATAGACACCGGCCTCGCGCATGCGCTGGTCGGCGGCTACGCGCAACGGGCTGACAAAATACTCGGCGGTCTCGCCGTAGTTCCAGCCAGCGTGGAAGGCACGATGGTTGGCCTTGGCCGCTTCCGGATTGGCGGCGAAACGTTGCTCGATCCACTCGTCGACGGCCGCCCTGGGGCGCGGGAACAGCCAGCAAAACAGCCCTAGCGCAAAGAAGTTGCGACTGCGGTCGGTCTCCTTGGTCGACAGCGCCAGACCCTTGAGCGCACTGCGAGTGAGCTTGCCGATCTGCACCGGGAACACCCGGTAGTCGCGCAAGGAGCCGTCTTCCAGCGGATTGCTGGCGTAACCCGCCTTGATCAGATTGGTTGCGGTGAATGCACTTTCGTCGAGGACGACGATGCCGTTTGTCTTGAGCTCGGAAAGATTGGTGCGCAATGCAGCCGGATTCAACGCCACCAGCAGATCGATGCGATCGCCGGGAGTGTGGATGCCGGCGCTGCCGATACGCACCTGGAAGCCGGAGACGCCACCGGGGGTGCCGGCCGGCGACCGGATTTCAGCCGGGTAGTCGGGCATGGTGCGCACGGTCTCGCCAGCGGCGCTGGCCAGCAGGGCGAACTTCTGCCCCGCCAGCTGGATACCGTCACCGGAATCGCCGGCGAACTTGACGGTGATCTCGTCCAGGGTCTGGACCTGGATCAGGTCCGGATCGGGCAGATCGACAGTGGCGTGGACGGGGTTCATGGGGCTGCCTGCGTGGGAGGGCGGAATCAGCGATCAGTGGCTGGAAAAGCGCGAGGGCACATCGCCTGAGAATTCCTCGTCCGGATGCAGGCGACGGGCGCGCTCGAGCAGTGCCGCCTCGGGCTCGATACAGTCGGGGTCGGGCTCGCAGCATTCCTGGGGGCACACCGCCGCGCATTGCGCTTCGTCGAAGAAACCGACGCATTCGGTGCACTTGGCCGGATCGATCGTATAGATGTTGGCGCCGACCGTGATGGCCTCGTTCGGGCATTCGAGCACGCAGGCGTCGCACAGGTTGCAATCACTCGTGATTCGGTAGGCCATCGTCGCTCTCCTCGTTGATGCCATGGATTGCCGCGCCCAGCGCACCGCAAAACTGCGCATTGGGAGCGAGAATGGTGCGCACCTCGCCGAAGCGTTCGGCGAACAGCGGCACGAGAATGGGGTGGTGGCTCATCACGCCACCGGAAAACACCAGGGTGTCGGTATCGATCGCGGTCATTTCCAGCACCCGCTTGACCACCGATCGATACAGGGCATGGATCAGGTTCTCCACCCGCTCGCCCTGCATCAGCAGTTTGATCACTTCCTGCCCGGAGAACACTGTGCAGTAGCTGTTGAGGGTAAGAACCTTGTCGTGCGCGGCGGCGAGCCGCGGCAGCTCCTGCATCGGCACTTCCAGCCGGTGCGCGAGTTCCTCAATGTAGGCGCCGGTGCCGGCCGCGCACTTGCGGTTGATGGCAAACTGCTCGACCCGGCTCGGGGTGGCACGAATTACCTTGGCGTCTTGGCCGCCGATGTCGATGATGGTGTAGTCCTGCTGTAGCCGGAGTTGGTGCTGCACGCCGAGGTAATGAGCCTTGATCTCGGTCAGCTGGCCGTGCACGAAGCCGATGTGGTGCCGCCCGTAGCCTGTGGCGAATACCTTGTGGCCGGGGCGCAGACTCGGCTGCCGGCCGTCGATCGGCAGCCGGTCGCGATCACCTTCGGCAATCGCCGAGAGTTCGTCACCTTGGGCGGCCAGGCCACGGTGCACGTGCTCGACCAGCGGAAACAGTGTGCGGAGCCTGCGCGTGGTCAGCAGCCGCCCTTCGCGATCGAGCGCGGCAACCTTGATTTCGGCGCTGCCGCAGTCCACGCCCCAGAACACCTCGGTTCGGACCTCGGAATCGGTGCTCGGGCGATCGCAGTCGGCGACGGTGCTCATAGCGTTTCCAGGAAGGCCTCAATAAGAGTGGTGCTCTGCTCGTCGGAAAAACAGCGCAAGTCGCACAGGTCGCCATCGACGACGATGCCGGGAATGCCCTTGGCAGCCAGTCGCTGCGGCAAGTTGTAGTGGCTGTTGCTGTTGTTCGGGCACGTCCGGGCGGCGTGGTAGACCACGCCGTCAATAGCGAATTCGTCGGCCAGCCGCTCGACGTAGGCCTCCTTGTAGGCATCATCGCGGTTGATGAAGATCTTCAGGTAAGCCCGCGCCATGCTGTCCAGCGGCTTCGCGGCGTCGAAATCGGAGAAGATCCAAGAATTGCAGTAGGTCGAGGCGACTACCGTGGCGCGGTTGTTGGCGAACAGGTCGGACAGGTGCCTCAGCCGGCCCCACACCGGCATGCCCTCCCAGTAGATGCGCAGGCGCTCGCCCGGTACCGCCGCCTGCCCGCCGGCGACCTTGATCTGCAGCTCGGCGAGCAGCGCCCGGTAATAGTCGATGGCGGTCTGGGTACCGCGCAGCACCACGATTGGGCCCATGACGATTGCGCCATCGAAGAAGCTCAGCGGTGCCGGTCGGGCCCGTGCGGTATTGAGCACCGCTTCCCACAGGTCGGTGGCCTCGCGCGAGCGGGCTACGACCAGGCGCAGCGCTTCTGGATCGAGCGGTGTGCCGGTGATGGCTTCGAGCTGTCCAATCATGCGCCGGTACTGGGCAGCGACATCGGCCACATGTTCGGGCAGCACTTCCGGCAGGTGGTTTGGCGGGTGGATGCCGAGCAGCGGCACATTCCATTGCCGCGCGTACCAGGCGAACCAGTGCATCACGTCCTTGCATTGGTTGGTGCAGTAAACCAGCACATCCGGCCGTGGCACACCGTCCAGGCCGTAAGCCTTGCTCAACGGAGTCACACCCTTCAGGCAGGCGCCGATGTCGGACGTGAGGTAGCTGCAAATCTCCGGCGAATAGCCGTGCGCGTTGGCAACCGGAATGGTATCGGTGGACACCCGGGTGGCGCCGAGCAGGGCGCCATGGTTTTCCGGAAAATAGACCGCGAAGCCCATCGCCCGCAGGATCTCGGCCGGGCCCACCGAGGTGCACCACGCAACCCTTCGCGCGGGGTCTTTCGCTGCCTCTCCGAGATCAACGAAGTAGTCACGCATGACCTGCTTCACATCGATCGGCCTCACGTCCATTGGGCGACTCCCAGCCGTTGCGCGGCCCTGTGGATGAACACATCGATCATGCGCTTGCGGTAGTCACGCGGGAAAAAGTCCTGCAGGTAGGTCGTGGCGGAATCGCGCGCAGCGGCGCAGGCGGCGTCCAGCATGGCGTTCGCGCTTTTGTGCGTGGTGGCGGTAAAGCGCCAGCACCCGGGATGGGTGCCGATGCCGGTCATCGCCAGCGACAGCTCACTGATCGAGCCCACGGCGTCCGCGCGCACGCCCAGGGCGATGCCCAACGAGGGGAAGTCCAGCGCCCGGCGAATTGCCAGCTTGTCGTAGTCGATGCGCAAGCCGTCCGCTGGCGGAAGCTCGATGGCGACCAGTACCTCGTCACTTGAGAGGACATGACGCTGCATGCCGTCGTCGCAATAGAATTGCGCCAGCGGCAGGCGCCGCTCGCCGCGCGGCGAGACCAGGTACAGCACCGCATCGAGCAGCAGCAGCACCGGCGCGGTATCGGAGACGAAACGCGCCTGGCATTGAGGCAGCTCGCCTCGTACCGCCGACTTGACCAAGTGGCAGACCTCGCCGCCGGCCTTGAAGCAGGCGGCGTGGGCAGAGCGATTGAGCGGGCTCTGGTTGATGTAGATGCAGCGGTTGTCGACCAACAGGTTGCCACCGAGGCTGGCGCGCTGGCGGATCGGCGGGCTGGCGACGCGGCCGGCGGCGGCGCACAGGGCCGGATAGTGCTGGCGCAGTTGCGCGTTGCCGGCGACGTCGGCGAGCCGGGTCAGAGCGCCGAGGCGATGGCCGCCATCGGCTCGCGCCTGCACACCGTCCAGTTCGGGCAGACCATTGAGCGAGATCAGCAGCGCAGGTGATTTAACCCCCAGCTTGATCTGCGGCATAAGGTCGGTGGCACCGGCGGCGAGCGCATAGTCGTGGCCGGCGGCGGACAACTGCGCGAGTCGGGCGATCAGCGCCGCCAAGCTGTCCGGGCGCTCGAACTCAAAGTGGGCCGGTTGTGCGCTCATCGGTCAGCAGCCTTGCGCATTGCGGCCAGTACCCGGTCGGGGCGCAACGGCAATTCGAACAGGCGCACGCCAACCGCATCAAAGATCGCATTGGCGATCGCCGGGATCACCGGTGCCAGCGGCCCCTCGCCGGCTTCCTTGGCACCGAACGGGCCCTCGCTCTCGTTGCTGATCGAGGGCACGAGGTCGATTTCGGGCTGCTCGAACGGCGATGGAATCTTGTATTCGAGAAAGCCGGCGTTCTGCACCGCACCGTCGTAGTGCAGCACTTCCTCCATCAGTGCCTGGCCCATGCCCATGTGGAAGCAGCCCTCGATCTGCCCGCGCACCGCCAGCGGGTTCAGCGCGAAGCCGCAGTCGTGCGCGCAAGTGGCGCGCTCGACCTTGACGAAGCCGGTCTCTGGATCGACGCTGACCTCTACGATGAAGGCCGTGAAGCTGTACGCCGGCGACAGGCCGGCGCCGGCACCTTTGAAGCTGCCGCCGAGCTTTGGCGCGCGGTAGCTGCCGACCGTCTGCAGGATGCCCGGACCTTCGATCGCCGCGTGCACGGCCGCGATGAAACCGGTTTCCTTGCCGCTGTCGAGATGGCGGATGCGGCCGCAGGCGAACTCGAAGCCATCGCCGTAGTCGGGATTGGCGCCCAGGAAGTCGGCGTCGAAATCTGCCGCACGTCCGCCTTGGCGGAACTGGTCCTCGGGCGAGGCCGGCGTCGGATACTCGGGCTCGGGCAGAGCCAGCAGCCGGCAGGCCGCCGCGACCAGCAGCCGGCGCACGCGAATCGCTGCATTGCGGGCGGCGTTGCCAGCCATGAAGGTCACCCGCGAGCTGTAACTGCCGAGGTCAACCGGGGTCAACCGGGTATCGGCTGCTACCACCTTGACTTGGTCGAGCTCCACGCCCAGCACTTCGGCCGCCATCATCGCCAGCAGGGTGTCGCTACCCTGGCCGATGTCGGACGCGCCCGAATAAACCGTCACCGCGCCGTCGAATTCGACAGTCATCCGCACCGTACTGGCAGGCCGCTCGTTGCGGTGGATCGGCAGGGCGCTGCCGCTGATGAAGAAGCCGCAGGCGACGCCGATACCCTTGCCGTACGGAAGCTTGCCGTATTTCTCGTGCCAACCGCTTCGGCGCATGGCCTCCTCAAGCCCACGCTTGAGCCCAACCGAAGTGATCCGGAACTCGTTGCAGGTGAGCGTGTTCTCGCGATGGATCAGGTCGATGCGCGCCTGGCAGGGATCGAGCCCCGACTGGACCAGGGCCATGTCCATCAGCACCTCGTAAGCGAAGCGCGGGTTGACGCCGCCGTGGCCACGCATCGCGCCGCACATCGGCTTGTTGGTGTACATGCGGCGGCAGCGGAAAGCGAAGTTCGGCACCGGATATGGGCCTTGCAGCAGCACGCCGTTGTAGTAGGTGGTGACCACACCGAAGCTGCCGTAGGCACCGCCGTCAATCAGAAAATCGCCGGTCAGGGCGGTGATGCCGCGCGCGTGGTGGAAGCCGAGCTTCATCGTCAATTGAGTCGGATGACGGCCATGGTGGCTGCAGAACACATCCTCACGCGAGAAACGCAGGCGCACGTTGCGGCCGGTGACAAGGGCCAGCTTGGCCGCGATCATCTCGTGCGGGAACGGGTCGCTCTTGCCGCCGAAGCCGCCGCCGAGGTGCGGCTTGATTACCCGCACCCGGTGCTCGTCAATACCCAGCACCTCCGCCAGCGCCAGATGCACGTAGTGCGGAACCTGCGTTGCGCTGTACACGGTGAGGTTGCCACGGCCGTCGATTTCCACCTGCACTGCATGCGGTTCGGTGAAGGCGTGGGTGACGCTTGGGAAGATGAAGCGCTTCTCGATCACGATGTCGGCTTTCGCGAAGCCGGCCTCGGGATCGCCGAACCGCTGCTCGACCTGCTTGTGCAAATTGTTCTCGCGCCGCAGCTCGGGGTGCAGCGGGTCGCTGGTGGGCTTGAGCGCCTGGCGCGCTTCGAGCACCGGCGGCGTCGGCGCGTAGTCGACCGCGATCAGTGCCACGGCGGCGGCGGCGAGTTCGGCAGTTTCCGCCGCCACCGCGGCGACCGGCTCACCGACGTACCGCACCCGCTCGCGCGCCAGCGCCGGTTCGTCCTTGCTGATCGGCAGCACGCCGAAGGTGCGCTCGAAATCGGCGCCCGTCAGTACCGCCTTGACGCCGGGCAGTGCCGCGGCACGCGCCATGTCGATCGCCCGGATGCGCGCGCTGGCGTGCGGCGAACGCAGGATCGCCGCGTGCAGGCAGCTCGGCAGCCGGATGTCGTCGGTATAGCGCGCACGCCCGGTGACCTTGTCGCGGGCGTCGATCTGCGGCTGCGGCGTGCCGACGATGCGGTAGACGTTCACCGCCGCTCCCCCGCGAGTCCATCAGCGGTGCTCTCGAACGCCTGCACGATGCGGTTGTAGCCTGTGCAACGGCAGATGGTGGCCGAGATGCAGGTGCGGATGGCCTCAGCGTCCGGATGCGACTCGCCCGAGAACAGGTGCACGCCGTTGATCACCATCGCCGGCGTGCAGTAGCCGCACTGCACGGCTCCCTCGTCGATCATCGCCTGCTGAAGCGGGTGCAGCGTGGTGCCCTTGGCAACGCCCTCGATCGTGGTGATCGCGCTATGTTCGAGGTCGGCGGCCGGCAGCAGGCAGGCCAGCATCGGCCGGCCATCGACCAGCACCGCGCAGCAGCCGCACTCGCCGAGGTCACATCCGCGCTTGCTGCCGGTCAGGCCCAATTCCTCGCGTAGGAAATCAAGCAGGGTGATGTCTGCCGCCACCGCGCGCTGCTGTCGCTTGCCGTTGACCTCGAGGCTGAGCAGGCGCGCCACTCCGCTTTGCCGCGCCGTGTATTTGCTGCAGGTGTCCATCAGTGCAGCCTCCGGATGAGGGTGGCGACGCCCTGGCCGTGGCCGACGCAGAGGGCGGCAATGCCGAACTCGCCACCATCGGCCTCCAGGCCATGCAGCAAGGTGGTAATCAGGCGGGTGCCGGTGGCGCCCAGCGGATGGCCTAGGGCGATGGCACCACCCCAGGGGTTAACCCGCTCCGGGTCGAGTTCGAGCTCGCGCACGTTGGATAACAGCTGCGCGGCGAAGGCCTCATTGATCTCAAAGCGGTCGATGTCGGCGACATTCAGGCGGCTGCGTTCGAGCAGGCGGCGGATCGCCAGCACCGGACTGCGGCCCATCGCTTCCGGTGCGGTACCGATCACCGCCGCGCCGAGTACCTCGGCGCGTGCCGCTAGGCCAAGTCGTGCGCAAGCATCTGCCGAGGCCAACAGCGCCAAGCTTGCGCCATCACTGAACGGCGAGGCGTTGCCGGCGGTGACGCTGCCGTCAGCCTTGAAAGCCGGCTTGAGTTCGGACAGCGATTGCAGGCTCGCGTCGGCACGCGGCAACTGGTCGGCGTCGATGCGCGCGCCGTCCACTTCCAGCGGCAGCAGCTCGGCATCGAAACGGCCACTGCCCTGCGCCGCGACTGCGCGCCGATGGCTTGTCAGCGCCCAGTCGTCCTGCGCCGCGCGGCCGATGCCATCGCGTGCAGCCAGCCATTCGGCGGCCAGGCCCATGTTGTTGAACGGAAACGGCGGCCGCGCAAGCAGCGCCGGGTGGTAGTCGATTGCCGCGGTCATCGGCACGTGGTGCATGTGCTCCACACCGCCGGCCAGCAGCAGGTCGGCGTCACCGGCGGCGATCCGAGTCGCCGCGCTGTTGAAGGCTTCCAGGCTCGACGCGCACAGCCGGTTAAAGGTGGCGCCCGGCACGCTGTCGGGCAGTCCGGCCAGCAACGAGGCCAGGCGAGCGATGTTCTTGCCCTGCTCCAGATGCTGGCCGACGCAGCCGATCAGCACGTCGTCGATTGCAGCAGGCTCGGGCAGGGTCTGTGCGACATCCCTGATCAGCCGTGCCAGCAGTTCGTCCGCGCGCAGACCGCGCAGCGCGCCCTTGTCCGCATGGCTGCGGCCGATCGGCGTGCGCCGTGCCGCCACCAGGCGGGCGCCGGTACCAAAACGGGAACTGACGCGTGAGCTGGCCATGGCTACAGCGCCAGCAGCCCGCAGCTCTTGCCGCCGTCGACGTGCAGCACCTGCCCGGTGATGAAGCGCGCGTCTGGACTGGCGAGAAACGCGACCGCAGCGGCGATGTCCTCGACCGTACCCATTTCGCCGGTCGGCTGCATACGAAGCAGGCGCTCGCGCGCGGACTCGGGCATGGCGCGGGTCATCGGCGTGTCGATCAGCCCCGGCGCCACCGCGTTGACGTTGATTCGGTAACGCGCGAGCTCCAGTGCCAAGGTGCGGGTCAGGCTGACCACTCCGCCCTTGCTGGCCGCGTAGTTGGCCTGGCCGATGTTGCCAAGCCAGGCGCGCGAGGCGATGTTGATGATTCCGCTGCGCTCGCGCTGGCGCAGCAGTGGCAAAGCGGCCTGGCAGCACAAGAACGGGCCTTTCAGGTTGACCTCCAACACTCGGTCCCAGTCGGCGTCACTGAGCTTGGCGAGGAAGCCGTCGCGGATAATGCCGGCATTGTTGACCAGGATGTCGAGCCCACCCAGAGTCTCGCCAACCTGAGCCATCAGGCCCTCGACCTGCGCCCGATCGGCGACGTCGGTTACCAGTGGCAGCGCCTGCTGGCCGTCCGCCTGCATGGCTTCGGCAAGTGCCGTGAGCGCGCTGGCATCGCGATCGACCAGCACCAGTGCGGCACCTTCCTCTGCCAGGCGGCGGGCGATCGCCGCGCCGATGCCGCGGCCGGCGCCGGTGACCAGAGCGACCCGCTTGTCGAGTCGCTTCAGCATCGTTCCAGCATCAGGGCGACGCCCTGGCCTCCGCCGACGCAGGCCGAGGCGATGCCTAAGCTGGCATCGTCGCGCTGCAGGGTGTGCATCAAGGTCAGGGCCAAGCGAAGGCCGGTCGCACCGAGCGGGTGGCCGATGGCGATGGCGCCGCCGTTGACGTTCAGGCGTTCGTGTTCGATGCCGAGCTCGCGCGCCACCGCCAGACACTGGGCGGCGAATGCCTCGTTGATCTCGAAGCGGCCAATATCGCCAAGGCTCATTCCGACAGCCCCGAGCAGGGCGCGGATGGCCGGTGCCGGACCGATGCCCATATAGGCTGGCGCCACCCCGACCGCGGCATGGCCGCGAAGCCTGGCGATCGGTCTCAGGCCGTGCGCCCGCACGAACTCGCCCGCAGCCACCAGCACCGCCGCGGCACCGTCGACGATGCCGGACGCCGAGCCGGCGGTAGTCGGCCCGGCCTTGCTGAATACCGGCGA
This sequence comes from Pseudomonadota bacterium, assembly GCA_021777635.1. The sequence goes on along the minus strand of JAJYDI010000002.1, from coordinate 17,108 downwards.
CAGCGAGGCGAGCTGCTCGGCGCTGGTTTCGCGCGGATGCTCATCCTCGGTCAGGCCAGCTTTGCTCTTGCAGCGGAACGAGCGCGTTTTCAGCCCTTCGATCTCGAAGCTGCCCTGTCCTGGCAGCGCCGCGAGTTCCCCGGCAAAGAAGCCCCGCGAGCGCGCCGCGGCGTAGCGCTGCTGACTAGCCATGGCGAAGCCATCGACTTCGGCACGGCTGAGCCCGTAGCGCTCGGCGAGGTTGTCGGCGGTGCGGCCCATCGGCACCGCGGCGGTGTCGTCCAGCGCCTCCCACAGCAAGTCGGTGAACTCCGGTCGGCCTAGCGCGAAGCCCTGGCGCGCCGAGTAGGAGACCAGCGGGAAGCGACTCATGTTGTCGGTGCCGACACCCAGCACCAGCTGCGCCTTACCGAGCGCGATCTGCTCGCCAGCCTGCGCCAGCACATCGAGGCCGGAACCACAGATGCGCTGCACCAGCAAGGCAGGGCGCCTCTCTGGGGTCCCGGCGTACAGCGCGATGTGGCGCGGCAGAAAGAAGGCATCGGCGCTGGCCTGGCCGATATTTGCGACGATGCTCTGGTCGACTTCTGCGGCGTCGACGCCGGCTGCGGCGATCGCGGCACGCGCGGCATGGATTCCAAGATCCGTTGGCGAGACCGTGGACAGGGCCCCGCAGAACTTGCCGAACGGCGTGCGCCGACCGTCGAGCAGGTAGACGTCGTCGAATAGCGCGCCGATGCCGTTGTCGTTGCGGAAACCAGTGGCGGCGGCGCTCATGCGAGGGTTCTCCTTCACTGTCCGAGGTATTGCGGGCGGCTCCCGTCGAGCACGCTGGCGAGGCCAGCGCGGGCGTCGCGAGTGGTGAAGATCGTCTTCAGGCCGGCCAGCTCCAGCGCAAGCGCGGCCCGCAGGTCGAGCGCAAGTCCCTCATCCACCAGTCGCATTGCGGTCGCCAGTGCGAGCGGCGCCTTGCGCGAGAGCTCGCGCGCGAACGCCGCCAGATCCGGCGACGCTAGCGTGGCCGCGTCCAGTTCACCCCGATAGTCGGCGAATGCCTGCTCCAGTTCCGGCTGCGAGCAGCGACCGGACTGAGGCGCCGGCAGCGGCACCGCCGCCAAATCCTGCAAATGCCTCGGCGGATCGATCTCGGCGTCGATCAGGCCGAATTGCAATGCACGCGCGGCATCGACTCGGCGGCCGGTGGCGATCAGGAATTTGGCCACGCCCCTGCCCAGCAGGCGGCGGGTGCGCTGGGTGCCACCGAGTCCGGGATAAATGCCGATGCCGGTTTCCGGCAGAGCGATCGAGGTGTTGCGGGTGCCAAGCCGGTAGCGGCACGCAAGCGCCAGCTCAAGGCCACCGCCCAACGTCAGGCCATCGAGGAAGGCGCAAGTCAATTTTGGGGAGGCTTCGATACGCGCGAGCAGGCGCTGGCCACGTTCGGTAAAGGTCTGGATGCGTTCGAAATCGCCGGCATCGATGGCATCGAGGAAGAAGCGGATGTCGGCGCCAGCCACGAAGGCCTTGCCGCGACCACAGAAAAACACCCGCTGCACCGCTGGGTCGACTTCCAGTTGCGCCCAGGCGGCTTCCAGCTGTCCCAGCACTGCCTCGCCCAGCGCATTCATGCGATCGGGCAGGTTAAAGACGATCAGACCGGTATCGCCGTGGACTTCACGTTGCACCCATTCCAGCGCCAGCTCCTCAGCCTGGGCGAACGGCACTGCCGGAAGCGGCAGTCCCCATCGCCCGAACAGCTCACTGACCATGCCGGCGACGACGTCCTTGCCGAGCGCAGCGCACAGCTCGAACGGGCCGCGCGGCCAGCGCAGGCCTGCGCGCGCGCCAAGGTCGGTGGCGGTGACGTCGCAAACGCCCTCGCTGACCAGGGCCGCGGCGCAGCCGAGTGCGGCACCGATTAGACGGCGGCGGATTGTTTCAGGCTGCTCGCTACCATCGTCCGCAACTCGATCGTCAGCGAGATCCCAGTCGCAGCCGCTGTCGACCTGCCGGCACAAGGTCTTGGCAGGTGCATAGAACGATCCCAGACGCGCCGACAGTCCTTCGGCGGCATGGCGCGCGATTGGCACACCAGTGGCATTCATCAGTGCGAACGGGCCCATGCCAACACCGAAGGTCGCGCGCGCCACCGCGTCGATGCCGGGAATGCTGCCGAGACCCTCCTCGTACACACGCACTGCCTCATTCAACCACGGCACGAAGAAACGGTTGACCGCGAAGCCGGGCGCGTCGGCGGCGCGGATCGGGATCTTGCCGAGTTCGGAGTAGAAACCTTCCAGTTCGCGCAGCAGGCCCGGATCGCTACGCACACCAGGGATCAGCTCGATCAGCTTGTTCTTGGCGGCATGGTAGAAGTAGTGCGTGCCAATCAGGCGTTGCGGATGCGCCAGTCCGGAGGCGACGTCGCTCACCCGGAAGGAGGAGGTGTTGGTGGCGAGCACACAGTCTTGCGCGACGATACTTTCGAGCCGACCCAGAAGTTCGCGCTTCAGTGCGAGATCCTCGAACACTGCTTCAACCACCAGGTCGGCGTCGGCCAGGTCGGCCGGATCCAGCGTCGGATGCAGCCGCGCAAGGATGGCCCCGCGCCCTTCGGCATCGAGCAGGCGCCGCGTCACCGCTTCGTCGAGTGATGCCTCAATCAGGCGCTGGCCGCGCGCAAGCCTCTCGGCAGTCGTGTCGACAAGGCGCACGGTGAGGCCCTTCATCAGAAAATGCTGGGCAATCGCCGAGCCCATGGTGCCGGCGCCGACCACGGCGACGGTGTGGAAGCCGTGCATCAGAAGTTCTCCGTGCAGCGCAGAACCTTGTCGACGAATTCGATGGTCGGCGCGGGTATGCCGTGCCGGTGCGCCAGTCGCGCCAGTTCGCCGCAGTGGACCTCGTTCTCGGTGACATTCCCCTTCTCAACGTCGACCAGAATCGAGGGCCGGTGCTCACCGCCCTGATCGAGGTAGTGCATCGCGTAGGCGAGGAAATCCGGGCGCAGCTCAATGCCTTCGGCCGCGCAGATTGCGACACCCTCGCGAAGCATGTCTTCGACCATGGCACGCGCCTCGGGCTGGCCCATAACGCACCCCATGCAGTGCCGCGTCACCGCACACAGGCTGCCTAGCGAGGCGTTGAGCAACGCCTTCATGAACACGTCATTGCGCCAGTGCTCGCTGAGCGTCAGCGGCAGCCCGGACTCCTGCAGGTCGCTGGCGATGCGCTCGACCCGGTCACCATCGACCGATGCCGGCCTCGACATGACATTAGTGGTGCAGAAAGCAACGATCACTTCGTTGCCGCAAGACACGTCGCAGCCCATATTGAGCATGATGCGCAGCGCGCGGTCGGCACCGAACACCTCGGCCACCACGCGCTCGGTGTCGATACCGTTCTGGCAGGATACGTAAAGCGTTTCGGGTCTCGGGCAATGCTCGCGCAGAGTCTTGAGCAGGTGCTCGGTGTCCACGCTCTTGGTGCAGATCAGCACCACGTCGGGCCCAGCGCGCACGAACTCGGCGACTTCCAGCAGCACCTCGTCGAGCTGCGCGTAGGCGTTCAGCTTGCCCTTTACCACCACTGGGCGGCGCTTCAGGATGTGCTGGGTCTGCGGCCGGTGGCACAGTACGGTGACTCGATGTCCGGCCTGGCGCAGCAGACCGGCGAACACGCGTCCGACCGGGCCGGTGCCGACCACGCCATAGTGGGTACTCATTTGCGCACCTCCAGGTCGAGCACGTACACGTCGGCCGGCAGGCTCCCGTAACACCCCTGCTCCATCGCCTCGATGCAGTTGGCGTAGCGCTCCTCGATGCGTCGCGGAATCAGCTTGAACGAGGGCGTCAATTCGTTGTCGTCGATCGACAGCTCGCGGCCCACCACCAGCGCACGACGGATCGACTCGAAGCCGGTCGCCTGGCGCGCATTGATCTCCGACAGGCAGGTCGACAGGCAGCGCGCGAGCTGCTCGCAGTCCTGCGGCCGGGCACAGCCATCATCGCCACAGCGGCCGCTACCGACGCCGCCCTCGATAGCCTGGCGGTTCGGGAACACCAGCAGATGCGGCGCACGCTGGCCGGAGCCGAACACGTAGGCGTATTTCACGAACTGGCAGCGAGCGTGGATGCGCGACTCGATCTGCGCCGGGAACACCTTTTCGCCGTTGCTCAGCTTGAACATGCGCTCCTTGCGCGAAACGATGCGCACCCCTTCGGGCCCGAACTCACCGATGTCGCCGGTCTTGAACCAGCCGTCGGCGGTGAAAGCGGCCTTGGTCGCCGCCTCATTGCGGAAATAGCCGCGCATCACGTTCGGCCCGCGCACCAGGATTTCGCCATCCTCGGCGAGCGCCAGTTCCACCCCCGGAATCGGCCAGCCGACCACGCCCGGTGTGCGGTCGAGGCTAAGCGGGGTCAGGCTGCAGCAGGGCGAGGTTTCGGTCAGGCCCCAACCCTCCACCACTGGCACGCCGTGCGCGCGGAACACCTCGGATGCGCTCAGCGGCAAGGGCGCGGCAGCGGTAAACACGAACTTGAGTTCCGAATGGAAGAACGCCCGCTCGAGCGCCGGCTGCGCCTGCACGCGTACGGCGATTTCCTGATAGATCTTGGGTACGCTGAAGAACACCTGCGGCCGGATCTCGGCGAAATTGGCAAGGAGTCGATCAATGTCCTTGCCGGAGCCGTCTTCGAGCGCGAGGCAACCGCCGAAGGCGACCGCGAAGAAACGTTCGAACAGGCCGCCGAAGCTGTGGTGCCAGGGCAAGTAGCAGAGCATGCGCAGCCCCGGCTCCGGTTGCCAGCACTGCGCCAGCGCCTTCTGCTGGCTGAGCAGGTTGCGATGGCTCAGCTGCACGCCCTTGGGGAATCCACTCGTGCCGGAGGTGTACATGATCAGGCACACGCTGTCGGCCGCCAGCGTGCGAAGCTCGCGTTCGACGCGGGCGCGCGTCGCCGCATCGGGCGATGCAGCCAGCAATTCGGTACAACGCTCGACACGCCCGCCGCCACCGGTGTAGGCGGTGCAATCGCGCACCACCGGCTCCACCAGCAACAGCAGGCGCGAAGGCAGGCAGCCTGGATCGAGCCCGAGCACCTTGTCCGGCTGATCGGTGACCAGCAGGTCGACAGCGGAGAAGCGCAACAGCTCGCCCGCCAACTCGGCCGGATAGCCGGCGAAGATCGGCACGCTGACCAGGCCGCTGGCCATCGTGGCGAGCTCGGTTACGTGGCGCACATAGCTATTGCCGGCAATGAAGGCGACCCGACCCTGCCAGTTTGCTCCGGCGGCCTCGCGCAGACTCAGCAGCCAGGCAGCGAGGCGCAGCATGTCCTCGCCGAAGTCGGTCCAACTGCGCATGCAATAGGGTCCGTCGACGCGCTCGGCGAACGCCGGCGCCGCCGCGTGGTGCGCTGCGTTGTCGAGCACCAGACTGCCAATATTCGGCACCACGGCGCCGAGTGCCTGCGCGCTGCGCAGCACCGGCATCGTCGTGGCGTCCGCAGTGGCCATCACGCCGCCTGCGGCTGCGCCGCCGGCTGCCCTTGCAGGCGCAAATGCCGGTAGCCAGCCCAGAGCGTGGCGCCGATCGCGCCGGCGTACACGGAGTCCGGATGCACCTTGATGTTCGCCTTCAGGCGTTTGTCCTGATTGGCCATTTCCTGCATTGCCGCAACGAAGCCGGGATTGCGCGCCAGTCCGCCAGTGACCAGTACGTCACCGCTGGTCCTGATCATGCGCATCAAACCGATCAGGCGCTTGGCCATCGACAGATGGATGCCGCGCAGGATATTGGCGGTGGAAATGCCGCGGCTGACCATGTTGATGACGTCGGTCTCGGCCAGCACAGCGCAGATGCCGGAAACCTGCTCAGGCGAGTCGCCGCGCAGCGACAGTTCGCCAATGTCGTCGATGGCCACGCCGAGATAGCGCGCGATGTTCTCCAGGAACTGCCCGGATCCCGATGCGCACTGCGAGGTCATGCGGTAGGTCAGCACCTTGGACCGCTCGTCAATCAGCATCGCCTTTGCGTGCAGCGCACCACAATCGACCACGGCGCGCACCGAGGGATCGAGGAAGATGGCGCCACGCGCGTGCGCGGTCATTGAGAAGAAGTGGCCGCGGCGAAAATCGACAAGCTCGCCCTCGCCGGTGGTGGCGATGTAGGCGATGTCGGATTCGCCTAGGCCGTGTCGCAGCAGGGCTCGCTCGTAGGCCGAGCGCACCACGTCTTTGATGTTGCGCTTGCGAATCTTGTCTAGGTCCTTGAACAATAGGCGTGGCTGGCTACCGTCGGCCGCGAAGGCCATCAGGGTGGTCTTGACTGAGTCGCATCCGACGTCGATACCGACCGTATGAAACATGAGGGCCTCCTCAGACCGGGCAGGTCGCGCCGCTGCAGGCGGAACGTTTGCTGGCGAGCTTGCTGACTTCGAGGTCGGCCATCACGCCCTTGGGGTCGCGTTTGGCGTACAGGGCGGCGCCGACGGCGCCGGTGAAGATACTGTCGGCGCTGATGTTGATGGTCATCTTCCCGTAGTTCTCGAATACCAGCTTTTGCAACGCCGAGGTCACCGCCTGGTTGCGTGCGACGCCGCCAGTGAAGGTGAACTCGGAACTGACCCCTCCCGAGCGCGCCAGCAGCGACATGGCTCGCAGCACGATGGCTCGGTGCAAGCCGGCGAGGATGTCCTCGCGCTTTTCACCCATTGCCATCAGCTCGCGCAGCTCGGCACCGGCGAACACCGTGCAGGTCGAGTTGATCTTGACGGTCTTGGTCGACTGCATCGCCAGCGGCCCCAGTTCGTGTACGCCGATACTCATCTCGTCGGCGATGTAGCCGAGGTAGCGGCCGCAACCGGCGGCGCAGCGGTCGTTCATCTGGAACCCGGTGACGATGCCGTTGCCATCGATCTGGATCGCCTTGGTGTCCTGGCCGCCGATGTCGAGCACGCTGCGCGTGCGCGGAAACATGTAGTGCGCGCCAAGACCGTGGCAGAGGATCTCCGAGCGGATCTGCTCGCGTGCGAATGGCAAGGTCAGGCGGCCGTAACCGGTACCAACGATGCTGAGCACGTTGAATCGCCGCTCGGCGGTGTTGCCCACGGCTGCGGCGATCTCGTCGGCGAACGGTGCGAAGCGCCCGTCGGCGGCGACGCGGCGGGTGGCGAAGTCGAGATAGTTGCGGTACAGACTGGCGAAACTGTGGTTTTCGACTTGGATGATGGCGGCGTCGAACAGGCCGACGAGGCGATCGAAGGACACAGCCAACTCACGCGTGACCTGCTCGGCCTGCTTCAGGTATTGGCTCGTGGCGAGGTCGCGGAAGAAGTCGCTGGCGGTCGCGCTGCCGGGGAAGAAGTCCAGCTCGGCCTGTCTTTCGAGAGCGGCGAAGATGGCGCCGAGGGCTCGTTCGACCGTGGCCATTTCCGTCGCCGGCAGCGCGTGCGCGACCGCCAGTTGCCGGCACCCGGCGTGCAGGGCACGCAGCTGTTCGAGGTGCTGGGCCAAGGCGTAGTTGCAGGCCAGTATTGCCATCAGCGGCTCGGCCAAGGTGCCGATCTGCGGACTGGCCTCGAGTTTGCCCCGCAGCAGGCCGAAGCGGGCGTCGATCTCTGCTTCTTCGCGCGCCACCTGGCAGGCCAGTTCGTAGTTGCTGCGCGAATTGGTGATGCCGCGCCCGATGATGCGCTCGCGCTCGTCGAGGAACACCGCCTTGGTGGTGGTCGAGCCGAGATCGATTCCGATATAACAGCAGTCCAAGGTGCCCTCCTTCAGGCCGCTTGCCGTTTGGCTTCGAGCATCTGGAAGTAGGATTCGAGTCGGTTCTTGATGTTGGCCGCGCTGAAGTAGCGCGGGTCGACCAAGTCGCTTTCGATGAACGCGCCGGCCCTCCCGGTGCGCTTTTCCAGCTCGCGCAGCATCATCAGCTGCCCGGCCGAGAACGAGTTGCAGCTCTTAATCGAGTTGAACAGGACGCCGTCGGCCTCGTAGGCCTCGACATACTCGGCGAGGATGTCGACCCGGGCCGGCAGGCTGCGGTTGGTGTAGCAACCGAGGCAGTACTCAGCCAGCGTTTCGAACAGGTGATCCGGGTCGTGGCGGAAGCCCTGCTCGTACAGGCCGCCGACCTTGGTGTAGGTCGACGCCACCATCACCACACCCTCGTCGTAGAAGATCTTCCAAAAATCGCGGAAGCTGGTCCAGTTTGGCGGTCCTTCGACGACGATGCGGTATTTCTGCCGACGAAGCTCGCCTTCCGGGGTGGTCGGGCCCATGCCATGGGCGATCCGGTACTCGACCTCGCCGCGCAGCGAGCGGTAGTACTGCTCGCATTCTGGCAGACCGCGGAACGCGGTGAAGATCGGACCGATGTAGTAGACGCCGCCGAAGTAGGCGTCGATCGGCGAGGGCTTGTGCTTGGCCGATTCCCAGACATAGACCAGGTCGTCTTCGGCGCGCGCCGAACTGGCCAGAAGTTCACGTAAGCGGTCCTCGTCGAGCTTCTTGCCAGCCAGCTGCTCCAGCGCCGGAACGACCACCTCGCGCAATTGGCGCGCGACGAACTCGCGCTGGCTGGCGGTGATCTTGCCGTCGGCCTGGTAGGGCACCTGCAGCATCACCACCGGGCAACCGTATTCCTTCTTGAGAAGCTCGAACCACTTCATGAAGGTGAAGCAGCCGGTGTAGCTGAGCAACAGCAAGTCGGGCGCCGGAAGCTTCTCGCCGGTGGGGCCGATGTTGCCCTTCTTGAGCATGCCGATATCGCACTTGACGTAGGTGCAAACGTCCTCGGAATGGCCCTGCTTCTCGGCTTCCTGGATGTAGTCGCCGGACAGCTTGCGCATGCCCGACTGAAGGGCGTTGACCTCTGGATGAACCGACAAAAGATCGAAGGCGAGGATCAGCTCGTTGAGGTTGCCCGGCACGAAGGTATAGACCACTTTGCGCCCGTTTTCCTTGGCCTTGGACAGGGTCTCGAAGTGCTCGCCGAGCATTTTCTTCTGCAGCACCATGCTTTCTTCTTTCTGGGCTTCGGCGCTGCTCATGACACGGCTCCCCAGAGCTTGATGGAATCGGCGAAGGTGCCGGCCTGTTCCTTGATGACCTGGACCTGACCGGTATTTTCCGAGTAAGTGAAGGCGGTATAGGGAATGCCGGCTTCGGTCAGCACCCTCTGCCCCATCGGCCGGTCGAGCAGGGCCGGGTCGCAGAAACTGGCAGCGGCGAAGATCACGCCTTCGGCGTTGCAGCGGCGTACCTGTTCGACCAGGAAGGCGCCCTTGTCGTCGCCCTCGACGTACCGGGTGGCGGTGGCCACGGTGCCGCTCATGTAGGAATCGACGATGGCAGCGAGCGGGTTGCCGCCGACTGGCGTGACTTCAAGCTGGTAGCGCGCGCCAAGTACCCAGTCGTCGTCAACGATGTAGCAGCCGCTGTTCTCCATGGCGCGCACCATCGACAGCGGCGGCTGCTCGCAGAAAAGGCCCGTAGCAACCACCCGCACGTTGTCGCGCAGCGGACGCGTGCTGCGCCGGGCAGCGGCCAAGTAATCGTGCAGCATCGCCGTGTGCGCGCTCACCTCCAGCACGTTGCCGGCACGCAGCAGCAGATAGAGCTCGCTGGTCGGCACCCGATGCGGCTCGGACGCGCGCAGTTCGTAGAGATCCTTCAGCGCTTGGCGGTTGGCGTTGTATAGGGTGATCGAATGATTGAGCCGCTCCGGGGTCGCACGGATGCCGGACAGGGTCTCTAGGCCCAGCAGCAGTTCGGCCATCTCGAGGCGGTAGAACTCGCGACCGGCGCCGTTGAAGGTCTGCGGGAAGTCGAGGTACTTGACGTACTTGTCCGGGAACATCATCTGCCACATGCCGCTCAGATTGCGGATCACGTCGCAGATGGCCGGGAACAACATCCCATCCAAGCAGTCGAGCCTGCCGCCCAGGCCAAGCTCGACGGTCGAACGCGGCAGGTGGCAGATGTAGGACTGGAAATAGGCGTCTCCGCGAATGATCTCGACGTCGTCGCCGCCACCCATGATGCCGACTGGCAGCAGACCCGCGGCATGGATCAGCTCGCGCGGCACATAGACGGGCAAGTGGCCGACTGCCTTGCCGCCAGTGCGCTGCTTCCATTCCTTCACACAGCCAAGATCAATGTCTCGATACAGGCGTTCGCAGCGGTCGATGATCGATTGGGTGCCCATGGTCTACTCGTCGCGCGCAGCAGGCGGGCGCAAGGCGAGGCAACCCTTGGTGAAGGTGGTGTAGATTTCCTCGGCCAGCGCCTCGACTGGGCCGTGCTCTTCTAACGAGTACCAGCCGAAGATCCAGTTCATCATTCCGAACAGGAGGTAGGTCTTGCGCTCGATTTCGGTCGCCGTTGCCGCTTCGCGCCGGGCGCCGATGTACTCGCCGACCGCGAACTTGAAGATCTCGGTGTAGCGGTCCTTCATTTGCCGGATCGCCTGGCCGTGGGCCGAACTCATCGGTTGAGTTCCGAACATCATCACCCTCATCTCGCTGAGGTGGCTGCCGAAATAGCCGAGATGGGCACCGATCAGGTCGCATAGCAGGGCGGCGCTGGCCGGGCCGGCGGCGTGTGCGCGGATGGTGCCGCTGCGGTATTCGCGGCGCAGGTGCTCGGCATTGGTCAGCAGCGGGGAAAAGCCGCGCTCGTTGATCAGGTACAGCAGCTCTTCCTTGTTGGCGAAGTGGTGGTACAGCCCTGACAGGCTGCGCCCGGTAGTGCGCGCCAGGTCGCGCATGCTGGTGCCGTGGTAGCCCTGACTGGACATCAGGGCCGCGCTCTGGGCGAGGATGTCGTCCGGGCAAGGCTGGCAAGTGACGGCGGTAGCGTCCACGTCAGGCATCGGTCCAAACCGCCGCGCGCTTGTCCATGAAGGCTGCGATGCCCTCGTTGGCGTCGTGCGTGGCCATGAGTTCATCGAGGTAAAGCCGTTCGGCGTTGCCTATCTGGGCACGGTAGTGCGCCAGCAACGAGGCGCGCAGCGCGCGGTGGGCGCAGCGCAAGCTGGCGGCGCTTCGCTGCAACAGGTGTTTGCTGATCCAGGCATCGACGGCGGCATCGGCGCCGCCGGTCGGCGCGCGCGCGGCGAGCAGGCCGAACCGCTCCAGTAGCGCGGCATCGACGATTTCACCTGAAAGCACCAGGCGCGGCGCCAATGCCGCCGCGCCCATTTGCGGCAACAGCACCGCCGCCACCGGCGGGAACACACCAAGCTGGATTTCTGGCAAGGCAAAGCGGGCCGACTCGTCCGCGAACAGCAGGCTGCAGCCCAGCGCCAGTTCGAAACCGCCGCCCAGGCAACGGCCCGAAACCAGGGCAATGCTGGCCACCGGGTGCGATAGCAGGTCGTCGATCAGGCCGTGAAATTGTGGGAGCATCGCCCCGACTTCTCTGGCGCGGTGTTCGGGCACGCTGGCGCCGTAGCAGAAGTGTGCACCGGCGCCGACCAGCACGATCGCCTTGCGCTTGGACGGCGCGCGCTCGTCGGCCAGCAGCGCCCGCAGCTCCCCAATCATCTGTGCGCTTAGGATGTTGGCCGGCGGCGTGTTCAACGCCACCCTCAGCACTTGGCCGTCACAGAGTTCGGTCAGCGCCAGCGTCGAGAAGCTCACCGCTCCGCCCTCGGCAGGATGCGCGCCAGCAGTTGCTCGTCCCACGGCTGCGCATCGGCCAGTGCCCGGCGCAACTCGTGGAAGTCGACCTCGCGCTGCTGTCTGGGTCCTTCGTTAAAGGCGCGGAATCCGGCGCGTCCCTCTGTCATCATGTTCAGCGCCAGCCACGAGCGGTTTGTTTCGCAGTTGCGCTGCCAGTGCTCGAGCTTCTTCTTGCGTACCGACTCGAGGGTCTTGCTCAGGCAGTCGGGCATGGTCAGCGAAAGCTTGTAGGCCAGCGCCTCGACCTCGGCATCGAGTAGGCTGAAGTCGACCGTGCAACCTTCCATCGCCGCCTTGCCGGCCTCGCGTGACGAGCCGGTTCTGTAGGCGCCGTAGGCCGGATTGCCCCAGGCATCGAACCGCTCGGTGGACACCATCGGATTGGCGATGAACTCGCCGTCCGGCTTGCGGAGCACCGGCACGATGCGGTTGATCAGTCCGAAGTCCACGGCAGCATGCGCTGACCAGTGCTCGCACAGGGTGCAGGACTCCATTGCCCGGGTCATGCCTACGAACAGATGCAGGAAATCGGTGGAGCCGCCGTCCGGCGCCGAGCCATGCTTGGGGCCGGCCTGACCGAAACGGGCGGTATCCGCGGCGAGGGTGAAATCGCAGGCCATGCCAATTTCCTGGCCACCAGCGATACGCATGCCATTGACCCGGTTGATCACTGGCTTGTCGCACAACAGGATCGCCGTGACCATGTCGTTGAACAGCCGCATGTACTGCTTGTATTCCTGCGGATTGCCGGCGTAGTACTCGGCATATTCCTTGGTGTTGCCGCCGGTGCAGAACGCCTTGTCACCGACCGCTGTGAACACCACCGCGACTACCGAGCGGTCGCAAGAGGCCTCACGGAAAGCCAAGATCAGTTCCTTCACCGCCTGCGTGGTGTAGGAGTTCATCTGGCCCGGGTTGTTGAGAAGGATCCAGGCGTTGTACAGACCTTCGATGGGGCGGCCGTCGACGTCGCGCAGCGGACGCCTCTCGACCAGGATGTCGCGGTAGCTGTAACTATCGAGCAGGTGATGATTTTTCATGGCGTCAAATGGCATCGGAGGGCGGAACTCAGGGCACCAGCACGGCGCGAACACCAAGGCGATGCGCTTGGGCATCGGCAATGACGGCATTGATCTCGGCCAGCGGAAACTGGCGCACGTTACGGCGCAACTCGATGCGCCCAGCCAGCACGTCGGCCACCACTGCCGGGTAGTGCGCCGGGCGGCACCCCCAGTTGCCGAACACGTCTGCATCAAAGGCCATGATGTTGGACAAGCGCAGATCGATCTTGTCCAGGGTGAAGCCGACCACGCCAAGCGTGCCGGCAAAGTTCAGCAGCGAATAGGCGACGCGCTGGCCGGCAGCGCTGCCGCTAGCCTCGAATACCCGCCAGCGCGTGTCGGGAAAGCCTTTTTCCTTCGCGAACGCGCGAATAACCTTGCGCAGTTCGCGCTCGTCGAGCGAGCGGGAATCGATGCCCAGCTCGGCGCCCTGCGCCGATGCTGCCTCGAGTCGGGCCGGGTCGACATCCACGGCCACCACATGGGCGCCGACGTTGCGGGCATGCTGTACCAGGTAGAGGCCGACCCCGCCGACACCAACCACGATGGCCAGTTCGCCGGCGGCCAAGCCGCTGCGCAGCACTGATTGGTACGGCGTGGTGATGGCATCCGCCACCACGCTGAGTTCGGCCAGCGGAAAGTCGCCGAGTTCATCGGGCAACGGGCAGAGGAAGCGAGCCGGCACGGTCAAATGGCTGGCGAACCCCCCGTTGAAATCATTTCCCGGCATGCGCTGGCGCTGACAGATGTTGTCGCGTCCGGCGTGGCACAGCTCGCAGTCGCCGCAGGGCAGTACCGCCGGAACCACCACCCGGCGGCCGAGCAGCTCTGAAAAGCCTTCCCCGGCCGCGACCACGGTGCCGCTGATCTCGTGCCCAAGCACCAGCGGCAACTCCTGCCTGGTCTTGACCGCGCCGGACAGGAAGCCGAGATCGGTATGGCACAGGCCACATCCGGCCACCGCCACCACCACATCTGCGGCGGCCGGCGCCGGCACGTCGAAGCTGCGGCGCTGCAGTGGCTCGCCGATGGCGACGCAGAACATTCCCCACGCTTCAATGGCTGGCATTCGAAGGGCTCTATCAAACAATTGCAGTCAATACCGCTCGAACGTTCGTTCGGTCCGGGTCTGAACTGTATGACGCGTCCCCGCCCCGGTCAACTATTGATTCGGAACTCGCGTCAGCGCAGCGATCGCGCGCACGCGGGCCTGGCGCAGCGCCTCGCCCAGCGCAGGGCCGTCGAGCCCCTCGCGCATCACCTGCGCCGCACTGACCGCGGCCGCGGCGGCGCGCGCGCGCTGCAGCCACGCGGCCTGCGGATAGGCATCCTCGGCGTGGCCGTCGCGCCCGCGCTGGTCGGACTCGCACGCCGCCAGCAGTTGCGCGAAACGCCCGGGCCGGCGCAGGGCATCGCAGTGCTCCAGCAGGTCCAGCACGGTGGCGGGCCGCAGCTGCAGCGCCTGATGCACGCGCAGATGTTCGCGGCAAGCCAGTCGCGCCAGTTCGGCGTGCGCGTTGGGTACCTTCAGCCGCGCGCACAGCGCGGCCAGAGGCGCGAGGCCAGCGTGCTCATGGCCGATGTGCCGAGGCCGGACGTCCGCAGGCGTCAGCGCCTTGCCCAGATCGTGGGTCAGCGCCGCGAAGGCGACCTCGGCGTCGCCGGGCGCCAGCCGCGCCGCCTGGTCCAGCACCAGCTCGATGTGCAGGCCGGTGTCGATCTCGGGATGGAAATCCGCCCGCTGCGGCACGCCGTACAGCGCGTCCACCTCGGGCAGCAGCACCGCCAGCGCACCGCAGGCGCGCAACGTGCGCAGGAAGGCCGACGGCTGCGGCTCGGCCAGCGCGCGCGCCATCTCGGTCCACACTCGCTCGGGTACCAGATGATCGACCTCGCCGGCGGCCACCATCGCCTGCATCAAGGCCTGCGTTTCGTCGGCGACGCGAAAACCCAGCGGCGCGAAGCGGGCGGCGAAGCGTGCCACTCGCAGCAGCCGCACCGGATCCTCGACGAAGGCCGGCGCGACATGGCGCAGCAGTCGCGCTTCGAGATCGCGCGCGCCACCGTGGGGATCGATCAGGCGCCCGTCGGCGTCCTCGGCCATCGCGTTGATGGTGAGATCACGGCGCGCCAGGTCCTGCTCCAGCGTCACCGCGGGATCGGCGTGGAACTCGAAGCCGTGATAGCCGGGTGCGGTCTTGCGCTCGGTGCGCGCCAGCGCGTACTCGGCACCGGTCTCGGGATGCAGGAACACCGGAAAATCGCGGCCGACCGGCTTGTAGCCCAGGGCCAGCAGATCCTCGGGGCGCGCGCCGACCACCACGTAATCGCGGTCGCCGCCGGCGCGGCCGAGCAGGCGGTCGCGCACCGCGCCGCCGACGAGGTAAATGCGCATGGCCGGATTGTGCCACGCACAGGTAAAGGTGTCAGGGACAATTTGAACGCAAACGGCGACGCACTTCGTCCATCAGACGAAGTGCCCGCGTGGCGGGCGCCACTGCATTCATGCCCTCGGATCCGGGGTGATAATTCATACCCCTCGCTTTGCGCGACTGGCAAGGCGCATGCCAGCCTTGGCGCGCGGCTGCGCCGTCATCCTGGCCGCTGATCGGCGCAGGAATTTTCGGATTGACAGCACGCAGGATGAAGCTGAATATCCGGCGCTATCCCCCCGGATCCGGGGACTACTTCTTGTTGGGCTTTAGGGAGAACTTATGAAAATCCAAAAAGGGAAATACGTCGGAATCAAGCAGCCGTTTTCCGTTACCGTCTCAAAAAACTTTGGCAAACCTCGCTTCGAGTGGGCTCCAACCGCCGTATACATCACTCACGATCATCACGAGATAAATATGCATTACGCGGGTGAAAGAGCTGGAGACTCCTCTGCAATATTTACTCTGCCAACAGACAGCGACTTCTTGCGTCGTTTGTCCTCCGCTCTACTAGAGCTTGCAGATCAGTATTCAGCCTAACCAGCGGTTCAAAGCCGACCGCCGCGAAAAGCCGCGGCGTCGGCTTAACCTAGGCGTTAGATGATAGGGGAAGCTATGAACGCAATAAGGTGACGGAGGGAATTAAATCGATCACAGAGGTCATACAGAGGCATAAAGTTCACGTTAGAAGCCGCTTAATTGCCTCCGTCCCCTTAATCGGCATTATTGCGCCATCCGCTCAGGCCGATGGCGGAGTTAACCTTATCCTGTTCGGTTCGAAGGGTGTGAAATGATGAGCAAGAGTAAAGTTGTTCATGGCTCCGTGAAAATCGTGACCTGCCGGAATTGTCTGGCGACCTTGCCACTTTTCGAATTTGAAGCGGAAACAGATACAGACTCGGTGGGGTTTTGCTCTGCGGCCCGATGTAATGTCCTAGATATCGTGATAGCAGAAACAACGTTGGAGGAGTGGAGGGCGATTCAATCTGGGGGCTTATCAACGCTGCCACCTCGCCTAAGTGGCTCTTCAGAGATGAAGGATTTCTGCATACTGCACATTAAGTGTATTGAGCGGGGTTCCGAGCCCGCAGCGGGAATTCCATTTTCCGAATTCAAGAAACTCTACAAACACCCTGTCGTCATTTACGCATGCCCATGCTGCACGGATGGCGAAGCCATCGAAACTCAGGAAGTGACAGTACCTAAATTTGAGGAGATGGGTGGGCGCATCATTGCACTGGGCAACCTTGTTGTTGAACATTGACGTTATGTTCCAAACAGTGCAGCGGTTGATGCGAAAACCGAACTGGGTCAGAGCCGGCAATAAGGGGACGGAGGGAATTAAATCCCGCAATAAGGGGACGGATGGAATTAAATCGATCACAGAGGTCATACAGAGGCATGAGGTTCACGTTGAAATCCGCTTAATTGCCTCCGTCCCCTTAATCCGATGGACAATTTGAACCAAAACCGGGGTCAGGGCGCAGTTTCAGAAAAGTGCAACTTGATCCCAGTTTAACGGTCAGACTATTCGGTACGATGTAACCACTACCACTTTGGGGCTTAGCCTGAAATGACTGAATCTGGCCAAGTAAATAATATGCAGCCTGCTATTGACAGTTTTGAGCGAGGTGAATACAGGCGCGCCATAGAGCTGCTGGAGCCACTCATCAAGCTCGGCAGCATGAAAGCCAAGAGTTATCTTGCGGAAATCTATTGGCATGGAGAAGAAATCAAAGATTTAAAGCGGGCTGCGAGATTGCAACAAGAGCTAAATGAGATATATGACCCAAGATCTTAAGCCTACGCAATTGGGATTTTCAGAGAGACACTTATGTTACTTGATGATACCGGCAATGCAGATAGTGCAAGGCTAAACTCGCTTTTTGTGAAACTCAAAGACTCTCGCTATGACCGGAATTTGC
>JAJYDI010000091.1 GCA_021777635.1 Pseudomonadota bacterium | reverse complement strand
GCCGCGGCGGGATCATCGGCCAGCAGGCGTGCATCCAGTGCTGGCCGGCACATCGGCGCATTCTGCTCGGCCAGCCAGGCCGAGGCCTGTCGGCGATCGAACCAGAACCAGGGATGTGCCTTCCCCGTTTGCGCGTTGCCGATCATCCAATCGAGGTTCGCCATCGAGGTCGCCTGCTGGCGCTGGGCCCAGGCGCAGCTGTCGACATCGGCCGCGGTGACCGGCCGCAGCGCCTGCGCGCAGGCCGCGGGCGTCGGCGTATCGGGCGGCAACTGCGCCAGCATCGCCGCTGCCAGGCGGATGTCGTCGCTGACGAACGCCGCGGTGCCCATCGCGTAGGACAGGTCGTTGGTGCCCTGATGCAGGCGTCGCCAGGTGGCGATCGCCGTGCAGGTGTCGGTCAATGCCGCAACGCGTTCGCCGCGGACGAAGCGGTCGGCCAGCGCGGTCAGCCATACCCACTGCGGTGGGCCCCATGCGTTGCCCATGCCGCCGTAACGCGGATCGGGCGGCAGTTCGTTCCAGAGGAAGCCGGTCTGCGCCAATTGCCGGGCCCGATGCAGCGGCAACGCCGCCTGCGCCAATGCGGCCTCGACGGCCGCGCGATGGCCGGTGACAAAGGCGAGGCAATCGGGCACCGACCAGCCGCAGAGTGATTCCAGATTCGGCAGGGGTGGCGCCGGCCAGCGCGCCTGCGCCACCGAGACATAGTTGTCGATGCCGTTGGCGCGCACCGTGGCGGCAGCGAGATTCTTCGGCACCGGCTGCGTGACCAGCGCATACAAATGCCGCAGGTCCGCCGCGGTCACCGCCTGCAGCTGATCGTCCGGCACCGGCCAGCCCGCCAGCCACAGCACGGGAAAGGCATTGCGCCCCGCGGGCGGCGCGCGCGTCGGCTGCATCGCCGCCAGCGCCGCGCGTCCGGCGGCATCGGGACCGCGCAGACGGCCGTAGGCGAACAGCCCGGCGACGATCAGGACCACGACCGCCACGACGGCACCGATCCACTTCATCACCGTCAGCAGCCCGCGCGCGAACGGCAGCAGCCAACCCGATACGCCCATGGCGCGCCTCCCTGACGGCCCTGCCCCGGGTGCTTTAGTATCAGATCGAAGCGCGCGCCGCGACCCGCGATTCGCGGGAGCAACCATCGCAATCCCCAGGGAGGCCGCCATGCTGCAGAACATCCTCGTCGGCTATGACGGCACGCCGCAGTCGCGGCGCGCCTACGATTTCGCCGTCGCCGCGGCGGCGGCCTGCGGCGGCCGCGTGCACGTGGTCATGGCGCTGGTGCTGCCGCGCGTCGATCCCGGCACGGCGATCCTCGACGACCGCCAGCGCGACGAGGCCGCGCGCGCGCTGGCGATGCTGACCGCGCATCACGACCCGCGCCTGACCGTGACCACGGCGGTGATCCACGGCAGCCCCGGCGACGTGCTGCTGGCGGAAGCGTCGCGCCAGGCCAGCGATCACATCGTGCTCGGCCACACGCCGCGCGGTGCGTTGCTGACCTGGCTGCTGGGCTCGGTGACCAGCGACGTGATGGGCGCCGCGCCGGTGCCGGTGACCGTGCTGCGCTGAGCCGCGCTCGATCCGGGCGCAGCGAAGGGACGATGTTCGCGAAGGCTGCGCGCTGCCGTCACGCTGTGGCCGTCCGGCTCCCTCGAGCTGCGTCCTCGGGATGACGACGAACAGGGTCACGCGGCGCAGCGGCAACCGATTTGCCCCCTGCGCGCAGCGAAGGCTCTGCCGTGGCGCAACCGTCGCCATCGATCGCGCGGCCGGCGACTGCAACGGCACTGCCATCGGACTGTCACCGGCGACGCGATCGCCGCCGGGACAATCGCGGACGCATGCACCTGCTCGACACCACCCTGTTCCACGCGCCGCACAGCGGCGGCGTGAAGCGCTATCTCGGCGAGAAGCGCCGCCACTGCGTCGTGCGCGGCGTGCGCCACACCCTGCTGATTCCGGGCCCGTGCGATGCGACCTGCGACGCGACCATCACCGTCGCCAGCCCGGCGCTTCCGTTCGGCGCCGGCTACCGGCTGCCGCTGCGCCTGGGTGCCTGGCAGCGCGCGATCGAGGCCGCGGCGCCCGACGCGATCGAGGTCGCGGATCCCTATTCCCCGGCCTGGGCGGCACTGCGCGCCGCGGACCGGATGGGCATCCCGGTGGTGGCGTTCGCGCATTCGGATCTGTCTCGGCTGCTGGCGCGCCGCTGCGGGCGCGCGACGGCGGCGCTCGCCGATGCCTACCTGCGCCGGCTCTACGCACGCTTCGACGCGGTGTGGGCACCGAGCCGGGTGATCGCGCGACGGCTCGAACGGGCCGGCGTGGCCCGGGTCGCGGTGCAGCCGCTGGGCGTCGATCCGCGGATCTTTCATCCGGACCGGCGCGATCCGGCGCTGCGCGCCGAACTCGGACTGCCGGCATCCACCCGGCTGCTGATCTTCGCCGGCCGCCTGGCCGCGGAAAAGCGCATCCCGCTGCTGCGCGCCGCGGTGCAGCGGCTGGGCGCGCCCTATCACCTGCTGCTGGTCGGCGGTGACACCGCGCGACGCCTGGATGCGCGCACGACACGGCTGCCCTACCAGCACGACGGCACGGCCCTGGCACGGCTGCTGGCCAGCGCCGACGTGCTGGTGCACGCCGGCGAACACGAGACCTTCGGCATCGTGATCGTCGAGGCGATGGCCTGCGGACGTCCGGTGGTCGGCGTCGCCGCCGGCGCCATCCCGGAACTGGTGGATGCGCGGGTCGGCGCGTTGGCCACGCCCGGCGACGCCGCGGCCATCGCGGCGGCGATCGACGACGTCTACGCGCGCGGTCTCGAGGCGCTCGGTGCCGCGGCGCGGGCACGGGTCGAGCGCGACTATGCCTGGGCGCGCACGCTCGATCGCCAGCTCGAGGCCTATGCGCGACTGCTGCGGCGACCCCTGGCGATGCCGGCGTCGGCGCTCACGGAGACCGGCTGATGCGGACCCTTTGCATCGCCCTGCACGACGTGGCGCCAGCCACCTGGCCGCAGTGCGAGGCGTTGCTGGCATTCCTCGATGGCCTCGGCGCGGCACCGCTCACCTTGCTGGCCGTGCCGGATTTCCACGGCCGCGGCGGCTTCGAGGCGGCGCCGGCGATCACCGCCGCGCTGCGCGCGCGTCAGGCGCGCGGCGACGCGATCGCGCTGCACGGGCTGCGCCACCGTGACGAGAACGCGCCGCCGCGCACCCCGGTCGACTGGCTGCGCCGGCGCGTGCTGACCGCCGGCGAGGGCGAGTTCGCGGCGCTCGCTGCCGACGCCGCCGCGCGCCGTATCCGCGAAGGCCGCGAGCGCCTGGGTCGGCTCGGTTTCGCGATCGACGGTTGCGTGCCGCCGGCGTGGTTGGCCAGCGCCGGGACGCGGGTCGCACTGCGCCGCAGCGGCCTGCGCTGGGCCTCCAGTCATGCGGCGCTGCATGACCTCGTCGAGGATCGCCGCCTGCCCGCACCCTGCCTGACGGCCTCGCCGCGTTCGGCGTGGCGGCGCGGACTCAATCGCGCCTGGTTGCGCGGCCTGCTGCGCGCGACACGCCGGACGCCGCTGCTGCGCGTCGGCCTGCATCCGGATGACGTCCTGCATCCGGCGCTGCTGGCGGTCTGGAGCGCGGTACTGCAGGAACTGCTGGCTACCCGGGCGCCGCTGACCAAATCGCAGGCCGTGGCCGCCGCATGCGTCGCCGCACCGGCCCGCTGATCGCACTCGCGCTGGTGGCCGCCTGCACGCTGCCGCTGGCCGTCGGCGGGCGTGCAGCGCTGGTGCAGGTTTTGCGCTTCGCCCCGATCGACGCGGCCGCGCTGCTCGCACTGGCCGCCATCGCGGCATTGGCGCGCGCGCTGAAACAGTGCCTGCTGCTGCACCGCCTGGGGCTGCGTCTCGGGATCGCGCCCAGCCTGGCGGTATCGCTGGCGACGGAGGCGGCCTTTGCGTTGACGCCGGCCGGTGCCGGCGGCTATCCGGCCAGCGTCTGGCTGCTGCGACGCACCGGCGCGCGCCTGCCGACGGCGATCGCGACGACCGCCGCCGACCCGCTGCTCGACGGCGTGTTCTTCGCCATCGCCCTGCCGCTGGCGGCACTGTCTGCCGTCGACAGCAGCGCGCCGACGGTGCTGCGCGAACTGGCACTGGCGACCGCGATCGCCCTGGCCATGGTTGCGGCACTGGCCACGCTGGCGTGGCGTCCGCTGCGGCGACTGGCGTTGCGCCTGCTGCCGCGACTGTGGCGCCTGTCGCCGCTGGCGCGGCGGCGCCGCGCGCTGACAGCGACAACGGTCAGGTTGCGCCGCGCGCTGCGCCGGCTGCGGCGCGGCGGCTTGCTGTTTCTGCTGCTCGCGCTGGCACTGACCACGGCGCAATGGTGCGCGCGCTACGCCATCCTGTGGCTGATCCTCGATCGCCTCGGCGCACCGTTGCCGTTCGCGCTGGTGCTGCTGCTGCAGGCGCTGGTGCTGCACGCCGCACAGTGGACCGGAAGCCCTGCCGGCGCCGGCGGCGCCGATCTCGGGCTGGGGCTGGCGCTGGCGCCGCTGCTGCCGGCGCCAAAGCTGGCCGCCGCGCTGCTGCTGTGGCGGCTGGGTACGCTGGTGCTGCCGGTCGCCGCGGGCGCGCTGGCGCTGCTGGCACTGGGCCTGCACCGCACTGCGCCGACCGCCGCCGCGACGCGCGACATCGGCAGCCGCGAGATCCTTCGGTCTTCGACCTTGGGATGACACCTTCGGTGTCACCCTGAGCGCAGCGAAGGACCCGTGATGAAGGCAACGAAGTCGCCGCACGCGAGCAAACCGCTGACCGGTCACGATCGCCACGAAAAAAAGGCCGCGACTTGCGCCGCGGCCCGGGTACCACACCGAAACTCACGCGTTGCTCAGAACGCCGTCCACAGATACAGGTAGGTCGTGTTGTTGTCGCTGGCGTTGCGGCCGGTGCCGTCGTAGTTGTTCTTGGCGCCGTCGTACTTGGTGTAGAAGGTGTATTGCAGGCCGACGCGCAGGTTGATCCACGGCTGGTCGAACGAGGTCGCCTTGCCGAATGGATTCCAGTTCAGCTCGACGATGCCGCCGTTGGTATCGGGCGAACCGTTGACGCTGCCGTAGAGCAGGGCATCCGCGGTTCCGGTGTTGCGGAACATGCCCAGCGTGGCGCCCCAGGTGTTTTCGTACCAGTAGGCGCCATTGAGGTTGAGCGCGTTGACACTGTTGCCCAGGTTGGAGGAGCCGCCGCTGGCGTAGGTCGCATACAGCCGCTGCTGCTCGTGGATGTACGAGGCATTGGCGGTGAAGATGTGCTTGCCGGTTCCGAGGAACTGGTAGCTGCCGTCCACGCCGAAATCGCGGAAGTTGTCGGTCGGGCCGGGCATCGCGAACGGATTGCCGTTGACGTCGGTGCCGGGCAGTCCGCGATGGACATTGAAGAATGTCGTGCCGATCTCGAAGTCACCGCCCCTCACCGTCGAGGTGTAGGCCAGGCGGGCATACGGCGCAAGGCCGCTGATGCGTCCGCCGTAACCGATGTTGATGTCGTTGAGGAAGCCCGGCGACAGCGTGCGATAACCGCCGCCCTCGACATACCAGTGGTTGTCGATCAGCGAATAGGCGGTGACACCGATCACCTGCTGGCCGAAGCCGCCGTACAGCACCGGCGTGGCCGGCGGGCCGTAGGCGAGATTCGAGCTCATGTACGGGTACTGCCAGGCCGGCGCGGTGTTGAACACGTCCGACACGGTTGGATTGTTGTTGGCTGAAATGCCCCACATCAGCGTGTGCCCGTTCCACATCGTGGTCCGCGCGTAGCGCACGTCGGTGTTGTCCCAGCCGAGCAGGCCGCCATTCTCCGAATAGGTGGCCTGGCCCAGTACGCCCAGGTGATCACTGAGGCGACCGGCGAGGAAGATCGACGCCTGCTGCATCTCGAGGTTGTTGTTGTTGTGGAAGCCGTTGGCGGGCGGCGAGGGCTGGCTGGTGGCGGTGTGGGTGTAGGACTCCACCAGCATCACCGACAACGGCAGGTTCGACTGGTTGCCCGCCTTCATGGTGTAGCCGCCGAGCTTGAACAGGCGGCCGAAAGGGGTGAGCTGCGGGCCGAAGCCGCCGATGTGGCAGGCCGCGCAAGGCTGATGAGTCTGGCGCGCGAACGCCGGGACCGCGGATGCCGTCGGCATGTAGCCCGCCGCCGCCAGGAATGCGATCGCCAGCGCCGCTCGCAGCGCCGGGGATCGGGACAACCATCGCGTGAACATGAGACACCTCCTGTTTTTCTGAAACCTGCTTGACCTGTGGCCACGATGCCTGCTGCTTGCAGAACGGGCCAACGAAACTTTCACGGTTAACGATACGTTATCGTTCCGGGCGCCCCTTGATTCCGATCAAGCCGGCGACCCGCGCCTGCTTACGATTCGTAGGAATGCGCGCGGCGCGCTGTCGCAGGCCGGGACTGATCCTCGCGCAGCCGAATCGACCCCGACAACGACGAAGGCCCCGTCACCGGGGCCTTCGTGCGCGCTTGCGGTCGTGCAGACTGGCTCAGATCGCGTAGTACATCTGGTATTCGATCGGGTGCGTGGCCGCGCGGAAGCGGGTGACTTCCTGCATCTTCAGCGCGATGTAGCCGTCGATGAAGTCGTCACTGAACACGCCGCCGGCCTTGAGGAAGCCGCGATCCTTGTCCAGCGCCTCCAGCGCCTGGTCGAGGCTGGAGCAAACCTGCGGAATGTTCTTCTCCTCCTCCGGCGGCAGGTCGTAGAGATCCTTGTCGGACGGTGCGCCCGGGTCGATCTTGTTCAGGATGCCGTCGAGCCCGGCCATCATCAGCGCGGTGAAGGTGAGATATCCGGAATTGACCGGATCGGGAAAGCGGATCTCGATGCGCCGGCCCTTGGGGCTGGACACGTACGGGATGCGACAGCTCGCCGAGCGGTTGCGCGCCGAATAGGCCAGCATCACCGGCGCCTCGAAGCCCGGTACCAGGCGCTTGTAGCTGTTGGTGGTGGAGTTGGCGAAGGCGTTGATCGCGCGCGCGTGCTTGAAGATGCCGCCGATGTACCACAGCGCGATCTGGCTCAGCCCGCCGTAGAGATCGCCGGCGAACAGGTTCTTGCCGTCCTTCGCCAGCGACTGGTGCACGTGCATGCCGGAGCCGTTGTCGCCGACCAGCGGCTTGGGCATGAAGGTCGCGGTCTTGCCGTTCTGGTGCGCCGCGTTCTTGATGATGTACTTCATCATCAGCAGTTCGTCGGCTTTCTTCACCAGGGTGTTGAAGCGCGTGCCGATCTCGCACTGGCCGGCGGTGGCGACCTCGTGGTGGTGAACCTCGACGGGAATGCCGGCCTGCTCCAGCAGGTTGCACATCTCGGCGCGCAGATCGCCCAGCGAATCGACCGGGCTGACCGGGAAATAGCCGCCCTTGACGCCCGGACGCTGGCCGGAATTGCCCTCCTCGTAGCGCTTGCCCGAGGACCATGCCGCTTCTTCCGACTCGATCGCGTAGAACACCTTGCCCATGTCGTTGCCGTAGCGCACGGAGTCGAAGATGAAGAACTCCGGCTCCGGGCCGAAGTAGGCGGTGTCGGCGATGCCGGTGGATTTGAGGAACGCCTCGGCGCGCTTGGCGATCGAGCGCGGGTCACGGCTGTAGGCCTGCATGGTGCTGGGCTCCAGCACGTCGCAGCCGAGGATCAGCTGCTTGTGCGCGCTGAAGGGATCGAGCACGGCGGTGGACGGATCCGGCATCAGCACCATGTCCGACTCGTTGATGCCCTTCCAGCCGGCGATCGACGAGCCGTCGAACATCTTGCCGTCCTCGAAGGTGCTGGCGTCGACGGCGTGCGCGGGGAAAGTGACGTGGTGCTGCTTGCCCTGCATGTCGGCGAAGCGCAGGTCGACGAACTCGACCGCGTGTTCGGCCATCAGCTTGAGGACGTGATCGGCGGACATGGAACGCTCCAGGTGGGGTAAGGGGTGCTCTGACGAGGCAAGGGCCGTGCCAGCGGACTTCGGATGCGCGGAATCAAGCCGTGGGCCGCCGGCGGGCGGGGGCACCCGCCGCGATTTGATTCAAGATGGTGCGCCCCGACGGGATTTTGCACCAAGGAGGTCATCGCGGCGACCGTTGCGCCGCCCGTCCTCGCCCACCCGCTGCAACCGCGCCAGCCGAATCGTGCGGCCGGCGCACGCCGCGCTCAGTC
>JAJYDI010000090.1 GCA_021777635.1 Pseudomonadota bacterium | reverse complement strand
CATCGGCGCCGACAATGACGACCTGGTGCACCAGGGTCAGGTGCTGGTGCAGTTCGATGCCGCCGATGCACGCGTCGCGCTGCAGCGCGCCGAGGCCAACCTCGCGCGCGCGGTTCGCCAGGTGCGCGGGCTGTACGCCAACGCCGCCGCCGTGCAGGCCGAACTGGCCGCGCGCAAGGTCGCGGTGGACAAGGCGCGCAGCGATTTCGCACGGCGTCGCAACCTGGCCGCGAGCGGCGCAATCTCGGTCGAAGAGCTGGCCAACGCGCGCGACGCGCTGGCCGCCGCTGAACAGGCCTACAGCGCCGCGCAGCAGCAGTTGGCCGGCAGTCGTGCGCTTGTGGCCAACACCGTTATCGCCTCGCAGCCCGACGTGCAGGCCGCCGCGGCCATGGTGCGCCAGGCCTATCTCGACAAGGTCCGCTCGCAGCTGCTGGCACCGGTGACCGGCTACGTCGCCAAGCGCAGCGTAGAGGTGGGCCAGCGCGTGGCGCCGGGCACGCCGCTGATGGCGGTGGTGCCGCTGGGCGGGGTTTGGGTCAACGCCAACTTCAAGGAAACCCAGCTGGCGCACATGCGCATCGGCCAGGCGGTGACGCTGACCGCGTCGCTCTATGGCAGCGGCGTCACCTATCACGGCCGCGTCGACGGCATCGGCATCGGCACCGGCAGCGCGTTCGCCCTGCTGCCAGCGCAGAACGCCACCGGCAACTGGATCAGCATCGTGCAGCGGGTCCCTGTGCGTATCGTGCTGGAACCGAAGGAGCTGGCGGCGCATCCACTGCGCATCGGCCTGTCGATGAGCGTCGAGGTCAACCTACACGACCGTAGCGGGCCGGCCTTGTCGACCACCATTCGCACGCAGCCGGTGCTGGCCACCGGCGTCTATGCGCACCAGCTCGCCGACGCCGACGCACTGGTTGCCCGCATCATCCGCGCCAATGCCGGCAGCGTGCGGTAAGGACGCACGGCGCCGATGAGCGAAGCTCACGCCCCTTCAGGAGGATTCAGTCCGCCTAGTCTGGCGCTCGCCACGGTCGGACTTTCGCTGGCGACCTTCATGCAGGTACTCGACACCACGATCGCCAATGTCTCGCTGCCGACGATCGCGGGCAATCTCGGGGTAAGCAACGAGCAGAGCACTTGGGTGATCACCTCGTTCGCGGTCAGCAATGCGATTGCGCTGCCGCTGACCGGATGGCTGACGCGCCGCGTCGGCGAGGTTCGGTTATTCATCTGGGCAACGATCCTGTTCACGGTTTCGTCGATGCTGTGCGGGCTGTCACACAGCATGGGGATGCTGATCGCCTTTCGCGTGCTGCAGGGCGCGGTAGCCGGACCGATGTATCCGATCACCCAGGCGCTGCTGGTATCGATCTATCCGGCGCACAAACGCGGACAGGCGCTGGCGCTGTTGGCGATGGTCACCGTGGTGGCGCCGATCGCGGGGCCGATCCTTGGCGGCTGGATCACCGACAACTACAGCTGGCAGTGGATCTTCTTCATCAACGTGCCGATTGGATTCTTCGCCGCGAGCGTGGTCGCCACACAAATGCGCGGACGCCCCGATCCAACCGACAAGCCGCGCATGGACTACGTCGGGCTGATCACCCTGGTGATCGGCGTGGCGGCGCTGCAGATCCTGCTCGACAAAGGCAACGACGCCGACTGGTTCAGTTCGAACTTCATCGTGATCCTGGCGATCGTTGCGGCCGTCTCGTTGACGTTCTTCCTGATCTGGGAGCTGACGGACACCGACCCGATCGTTGACCTGCGCCTGTTCCGCCACCGCAACTTCAGCGCCGGCACCGTGGTCTTGGTGCTCGGCTACGCGGTGTTCTTCAGCATCAACCTGCTGGTGCCACAATGGCTGCAGACGCAACTCGGCTATACCTCCGAGTGGGCGGGCTTTGCCGCCGCGCCGCTAGGGATTCTGCCGGTAATCCTGACTCCGTTCGTCGGCCGTTATGCGCACAAATTCGACTTGCGGGTGCTGGCGGCGCTTTCGTTCCTGGTACTTGCGCTAACCTCGTTCTGGCGTTCGGACTTCAACACCCAGGTCGACTTCGACACCGTGGCCATGGTGCAGCTGGTGCAAGGCCTCGGCGTGGCGCTGTACTTCATGCCCATCCTCACAATCCTGTTGTCGGATCTCACCCCTCGCGAGATTCCCTCGGGCTCGGGCACAGCCACGTTTCTGCGCGTGCTGGCCGGCAGTTTTGCCGCGTCGATCACCACCTTCATGTGGAACCGTCGCGCCGCGCTGCATCACGCCCAGCTGACAGAGCACATCACCGCCTATGCGCCGTCAGCGCGCCACGCGCTGACCCAGTTCGGTCCTGGCGAACGCGGCGCGGCCCTGCTCAATCTGGAGATCACCCGACAGGGCTACCAAATCGGCTTCAACGAGCTTTTCCACGTCATCGGCTGGGTGTTCATCCTGATGATCCCGATCCTTTGGCTGGCCAAGCCGCCGTTTTCGCCCAAGGCGGGTGGCAGCGCAGCGACCGGAGCGCATTGAGCGGACGGATAGCGCGGTTCGATCGGGTGTTACCGGAGGCTTCAACGAGGCCCCGGCTTTTCGCGCTGGCTGCGTCCCAGCGTGCGATGTCCCGGATGCGAGCCCGCCTTGCGCTGCAACCGCTGCTCCAGCGCCGCCGCCTGCTGCTCGCGCTCGTCGTGCAGCTTGAGATAGCTGCGCCATCGCTCGCTGTCGAGTTCGCCCGAAGCCTGCGCCGCACGGATCGCGCAGCCAGGCTCGTTGCCGTGGCTGCAGTCGGCGAAGCGGCAGTTGCCGGCCAGCGTCTCGATGTCGGCGTAGAGATCGAGGTTCTCCTCACCGGTGAGCTTCAGTTCGCGCATGCCGGGTGTGTCGATCAGGCAGGCGCCGCCGGGCAATGTCAACAACGCGCGATGAGTGGTGGTATGGCGACCGCGACTGTCGTTGGCGCGTATGGCGGCGGTGGCCTGCCTCTGCTCGCCCAGCAGGGTATTGGTGAGCGTGGACTTCCCGGCGCCCGAGGAGCCCACCAGCGCGGCGGTCGCGCCCGCGGTCAGCCACGGCGCCAGCATCGTATTGATCGCGGGGTCCTTGGCATTTAGCGCCAGCACGGCGGTCCCGGTCGGCATCGCGGCGCCGAGTTGTGCCAATGCAGCCGCCGCCGGATGCCGGTCGGCCTTGGTCAGCAGCACCACCGGCGTCGCGCCGGAACCGTCGATCAGCGCCAGGTAGCGCTGGATGCGCCGCGGATTGAAGTCGCCGTCCAGCCCCATCAGGACCAGCACCACATCGACGTTCGCGGCGATCACCTGGCGTTGGTAGCGCTCGCCGGCCGCAGCACGGGTCAGCAGGCTGCGTCGCGTCACAATGGCGCGGATGTGCGGCGGCGTGCCGGCAGCGACCCAGACAAAATCGCCCACCGCCGGCCGCAAAACGGGATCCAATCCGCGGCGCCGGAACTCCGGCGCCGGCTGAGCATTGAAGGGTTGGCATCCATCGTGCAGCACATAGCCGGCTCGATGCTGCGCGGCGACGCGCGCCAGACTCAGGCCGGGCGCGGGCGGAGTCATCGCATCCTGCACACGCCAACCCAGTCGGATCAGATCATTCAAACCGCAATCCCCGAATCACGCCGCACGGCCGACGTCGCGTCGCGTGGCTATTTGCCAGATGGAACGCTAGCATGCGGCGCGCCGGTCCGGAGCCTGCCCGCCCATGCATGACCTGATTCCAAGCCCGCGCCTGAACGCGGTGCGCTACGACATCCGCGGCCCGCTGGTGCAGCGTGCACGCGCACTCGAGGCGGCCGGACGCACGCTGTATGCGCTCAACATTGGCAACCCGGCGCGCTTCGGTCTGCGCACGCCGCCGCATCTGGTCGCCGCGGTGAACGCGCACCTTGCCGACAGCCAGGGTTATGGTCACGAGCTCGGCCTCGACGATGCGCGTGCGGCGATCTTCGCTCAGCAACGCGCACGCGGTACCCGCATCGCCGACAGCAATCATGTGCTGATTGGCAACGGTGTCAGCGAGCTGATCGATCTGGCGCTACGCGCGCTGCTCGCCCCGGGCGACGAGGTACTGATGCCCTGCCCGGACTATCCGCTGTGGACTGCATCCACGGTGCTCAACGGCGGCCGACCGGTCTACTACGCCTGCCCTGCCGCGCAGGGACATCTGCCCGATCCTGACGCCCTCGCCGCGCTAATCACGCCGCGTACGCGCGCGCTGGTGCTGATCAACCCCAACAATCCGACCGGCGCAGTGTATCCGCGCGATCTGCTGGTGCGTCTGGTTGAGCTGGCCGCGCGCCATCGCCTGCTGCTGCTCAGCGACGAGATCTATGACGGCATCCTCTACAATGACGTCCGTTTCGAGCCGTTGGCGCCGCTAGCCGGCGACCTGCCTTGCGTAAGTTTCGCGGGCATATCCAAGGTCCATCGCGCCTGCGGTTATCGCGTCGGCTGGATGACCCTGAGCGGGTCGCCGGCGCGCGTCGGCAGCTATCGCGAGGCGCTGCACCTGCTTTCGGCGCTGCGCGTATGCCCTAATCAGCCGGCACAGTGGGCGGTGCGCGCTGCCCTCGAGGGACCGCCGACGATCTCCGAACTGACCGCGCCTGGCGGCCGCCTGCATGCCGCGCGCCAGGCTTTGATCGATGGTGTCGCCGCCAGCGCATTCCTCAGCATGGTGCCGCCGGCAGGCGCGCTGTATGCCTTTCCGCGCGTACGTGCCGACGTCCTACCGGTGTTCGATGCCGATGCCTTCGCGCTGGATCTGCTCGAACGCGAGGATGTGCTCCTGATGCCGGGTTCGGCATTCAACCTGCACGACGGCCGTCATCTGCGCCTGACCCTGCTGCCGGAGCCGGCCGATCTGGTCGAGGTAATGCGCCGCATCGAGCGCGCGCTGCACCGCGCGGCCGGTGCCGCCGCCAACATCAATCCAGCTTCCGCCGTGACCGCCATTGCCTGAGGTGCACGCCGTCATGCCGCCGCAGAGGCGCCTGCTGGCACTGGGCGATTCCTACAGTATCGGCGAAGCTGTCACCGAAGCCGAACGCTGGCCGGTGCAGCTAACCGCGGCGCTTTGCGCCGAGGGTCACGCGCTGGGCTCGCCGCAGATCCTCGCGGCCACCGGGTGGTCCACCGACGAACTGGCCGCGGCGCTTGATCGCGCGGCGCTGATGCCGGCATGGGCCCTGGTCAGCCTGCAGATCGGCGTCAATGACCAGTATCGCGGCCGCGGTGTCGCGGCTCTGCGCGAAGGTTTCCGACTGCTGCTGACGCGCGCGATCGCCTTTGCCGATGGCACGGCACGGCGAGTGCTGGTGGTATCGATTCCCGACTGGGGAGTGACGCCGTTCGCGCGCGCGGGCGGCCACGACGCCGCACGCATCGGCGCCGAGATCGATGCCTGCAACGCCGCCGAGCGCACATTGACCGCGGCCGCCGGCGCGCACTGGGTCGATGTCACCGGGCTCTCGCGTACGGCCGGCGCTGCCGGCACCGAACTCGCCGCCGACGGCCTGCACCCCGGACCGGCGCAGTATCGCCGCTGGCTGACCGCGCTGCTGCCCGTGGCGCGTGCCGCGCTGGACGAGCGCTGATCCACGCCGGCGCCGCAACCGCGCTGCAATCTGCCTGCCATCGCCCGGCGACGTGGCGCGCGCAGACTGCGGTCCCGGGCCATTACCGGGGAGCCACCATGGCAACGCTCGTTTGCCGCAGCGCCTTCATCTCCGACGTGCACCTGGGACTGCGCGACTGCAAGGCCGGCTATCTGCTGGACTTCCTGCGCCGGTTGCGCTGCGAGCAGCTGTATCTGGTCGGCGACATCATCGATCTGGAAGCGCTGGCGCGGAACCCGTGGTGGCATCCGCTGCACAGCGCCGTGCTCGCCGAGATGTTCGTCCACGTGGTGCGCGGCACGCGACTGACCTACATCCCCGGCAATCACGACGCTGCACTGCGCATGCTGGCCGGCCGGAGCGTGGCCGGCATCGAAGTCGTGCTTGATGCCGTGCACGTCGGCGGCGACGGCCGCCGCTACCGAGTCAGCCACGGCGACGAGTACGACCCCGACGGCCAGGGCCGCGCCTGGACGCGCTTCGGCAACCTCATGCAGAACTTGGTCTGCGGCGCCAACCGCCACTTCAACGCGCTGCGCGGCGTGTTCGGCCTGCCCTACCTGCCGCTGTCGCTGGCGCTGAAGGCCCAGAGCGCACGGGCGCTGGCCTACATCCGCGCCTTCGAATCGCGCGTCGCCGCCGGCACCCGCGCGGCCGGCTGCGACGGCGCCATCTGCGGACACATCCACTTCGGTCATGTGCGTGCGATCGACGGCGTGCTCTACCTCAACGACGGCGACTGGGTCGAACACTGTACCGCCCTGATCGAGCACGCCGACGGCACAATGGAACTGCTGCACTGGAGCGAGCGACCGGCGGCACTGGGCCGTGCCAGCCGCGAGCGGGTCCTGCCTTCGCCGGCCTCCGTGCGCGCCTTCGCGCCACTAGGCCGGCATGCCGACGCGCGCCCTGCGCTGCGCCCGGCCGCCTGATCGCGGATTTCCCACCGTATCACCCGGGCGGCGGCTTGCCGCGCCGATGGGATCGGGTGGCACGCTATCATGGACGTTTTCCTGCCGCCGGAAGCCACCATGCCACTCGATCCCGCCGTCCGCGCTCGCATTGAGACGCTGCTCGCCGCGCATCGCGTCGTGCTGTTCATGAAGGGCGATCGCCAGACGCCGCTGTGCGGGTTTTCCGCAGCCGCCCGCAACACGCTCAACGAGCTGTTGCCGGACTATCACACCGTCGACGTGCTGGCCGACCCGGCGCTGCGCGAAGGCATCAAGGCATTCGGCAACTGGCCGACGATCCCGCAGCTGTATGTGGACGGGGAACTGGTGGGCGGCGCCGACATCGTGCGCCAGATGTACGCCAGCGGCGAGCTGCACGCGCTGTTCGGCCAGCCGGTACCCGATCGAACACCGCCAGCGATCACCATCACCGATGCCGCCGCCGAAGCGATCCGCGCCGGCATGGCCGACGCCGACGCGCAGGCACTGCATCTCGAGATCGGCCCCGACTTCAGCGCCGGCTTCCAGCTGGCGCCCGCCGGCGATCACGACATCGTCAGCATCGCCAACGGCATCCCGGTGCACCTTGACCCCGGCAGTGCGCAGCGCGCGCAGGGCATCGTCGTCGACTGGGTGCGCAGCGCGCAGGGCGAAGGCCTGTCGTTGCGTTTCCCGGGCACCGGCGTCCAGCCGTTGGGCGCGCGCGAAGCCGCCACACGATTCGCCGCCGGAACCATTGCCCTGATCGACGTGCGCCCCGCCGCCGAACGCACGCTCGCCGCGGTGACCGGCGCCCGCGCCCTCGAAGAAGAAGGTTATGAAGCTCTGGCGCAACTGCCCAAGGACACGGCACTGGCCTTCCTCTGCCACCACGGCGTATCCAGCCGCGACGTCGCCATTCGCTTTGCCGCGCACGGTTTCAGCCAGGTATTCAACGTCGAAGGCGGCATCGACGCCTGGGCGCGCGAGGTCGATCCGGGTCTGCCGCGGTACTGAGGCGCGCCGGTCTTCCGGCACACCGGGCGACAGCAAATCGGCCAACGGGCGGGCTACTTCCAGCCCGTCATCCCCGGCCCATCGCCGAACGCTTCGGCCCAGAACCTTGGCATGACGAAATCAGGATGCCGAAATAGGGGCGTCCCAAGGTCAGGCACCGGATGCCGCTAAGCGACGCGACGCGGACCGGCGGCAGCGCACCGGTGGTTGCCGCGCGCGGCGGCAACAATTCAGCCGAGCGCGGCGAGACGATCCCTGATCAGCCTGGACACCGCGCCCAAGTCGGCACGGCCGGCGGCTCGCTCTTTAACAAGGGCCATGACCTTGCCCATGTCGCGAGCGGAGGCGGCGCCGCTGTCGGCGATCGCGGCGACGATCAGGGCGTCGAGTTCGACGGCGTCGAGCTTGGCCGGCAGGTAGGCCTCGATCACGGCGATCTCGAAGCGCTCGATCGCGGCGAGGTCCTCGCGGCCGGCCTGTTCGAACTGCGCGACCGAATCGCGGCGCTGCTTGAGCATCTTTTCCAGCACCGTCAGCACCTGGATGTCGTCAAGGGCGATGCGCTCGTCCACCTCGCGCTGCTTGATCGCGGCGTTGACCAGCCGGATTACCCCGAGGCGCTGCTTGTCGCCCGCGCGCAGCGCGGACTTCATGTCGTCGGTCAACTGGTCCTTGAGCGGCATGACGGCAGTTCCTGGGCTTCACAAATGCAAAAGGCCGGCGCGCCCGCGGCGGCGCCGGCCCGGAGT
>JAJYDI010000001.1 GCA_021777635.1 Pseudomonadota bacterium | reverse complement strand
GCCACCCGCGGAGCCGCTGCTCGAGCAGGCGTATCGCGCCTTTGACGATGCCTATGCGCAGGCCAATGGCCGGCACTCGCGGCTGTATGACGGCGTCGAATCCGGGCTGCGCCGGTTGCATGATCTCGACCTGCCGATGGCGGTCGTCACCAACAAGCCGCACGCGTTCAGCGTGGCGTTGCTGCGTTCGCTCGGCGTGGCCGACCGGTTCGCGGTGATCGTCGGCGGCGACAGCACGCCGCTGCGCAAGCCGCAGGCCCTGCCGCTGCTGCATGCCTGCGCACAGCTCGGCATCGCGCCGATGACCGCCTTGATGGTCGGCGATTCGCCGATCGACGTGGCCGCGGCGCGTGCCGCGAATTGCCGCGCCGTCTGCGTGACCTACGGCTATACGCGAGGCCGGGACCCGCGCGAATTCGGCGTGCCCCTGCTGTCGCGCATCGAT
This sequence comes from Pseudomonadota bacterium, assembly GCA_021777635.1. The sequence continues at coordinate 36,158 of JAJYDI010000001.1, read as the reverse complement.
GCGCTGCCGGCGCTGCTGCAGACGGCGTGGCCGTCCGACGCGATCGCTGCGCCCCGTTTCCCCGTCCCTTGACCCGCGGAGCTGCGCCATGGCCTTGATCGCACTGCGTCAACTGCTGGACCACGCTGCCGAGCACGGTTACGGCGTGCCGGCCTTCAACATCAACAACCTCGAGCAGATCAACGCGATCATGATAGCGGCCGATGCCTGCGACGCGCCGGTGATCCTGCAGGCCTCGGCCGGAGCACGCAAGTATGCCGGCGAACCGATGTTGCGCCGGATGGTCGAGGGAGCCATCGAGATGTATCCGCACCTGCCGGTGGTGATGCACCAGGATCACGGCGCCAGCCCCGCGGTCTGCCAGGCCTCCATCCGCAGCGGCTTTTCCAGCGTGATGATGGACGGCTCGCTGCTGGCCGACATGAAAACGCCGTCGTCGTATGCCTACAACGTCGAGGTGACCCGGCGCGTGGTCGAGATGGCGCACGCGGTCGGCGTCTCGGTCGAGGGCGAACTGGGCTGCCTCGGTTCGCTCGAGACCGGCCAGGCGGGCGAGGAGGACGGCGTCGGTGCCGCCGGCACGCTGGGCCGCGCGCAGCTGCTCACCGACCCGGAGCAGGCCGCCGATTTCGTCAGCCAGACCGGTGTCGACGCACTGGCCATCGCCATCGGCACCTCGCACGGCGCCTACAAGTTCACGCGACCGCCCAGCGGCGAGATCCTGGCCATGGACCGGCTCAAGGCCATCCATGCACGGCTGCCGGACACGCATCTGGTGATGCACGGATCGAGTTCGGTGCCGCAGGAATGGCTGGCGGTCATCCGCGAATTCGGCGGTGCGATCAAGGAGACCTACGGGGTGCCGGTGGCGGAGATCGTCGAGGGCATCCGCCACGGCGTGCGCAAGGTCAACATCGACACCGACATCCGGCTGGCGATGACCGGTGCGATGCGCAGGCTGCTGATGCAGAAGCCCGAGGAATTCGATCCGCGTGCGTGCCTCAAGGCGGCACAAGCCGCGGCCAGCGGCATCTGCAAGGAGCGTTTCGAGGCTTTCGGGTGTACCGGGCAGGCCGGCAGGATCAAGCCGATGGCGCTGGAGTGCTTCGCGCGCGCCTGCGCCGAGCGCGGCGCCCGGGCCGCCTGAGCGCCGTGAGCTGACCCGTGGCCACGACCGCTCCTCCCGGCGAAATCGGTTCCTGCGCATCGGACTTCAGATTGCCCGACGTCAGTGGTCGAATGGTCACGCTGGCCGACCTGCGCGGACCCGGCGGCCTGGTCGTCGCCTTTATCTGCAACCACTGCCCTTATGTGCGCTCGGTACTGCCGCACCTCGTGCGCGATGCGCGCGCATTGCGCGCGCTGGGCATCGGCGTGGTGGCGATCAACAGCAACGATGCCGATGCCTACCCCGAGGACTCGCGGTCGAACATGCACGGGTTCGCCAACGGGGCCGGCTTCGACTTCCCCTATCTGCATGACGCATCGCAGGACGTGGCGCGTGCCTACGGGGCGGTCTGCACGCCGGACTTCTTCGGCTTCGACGCGCAGCTGCGGCTGCGCTATCGCGGCCGACTGGATGCCTCGCGCAAGGAGCTCGTGGCCGATGCACCGCGGGAGCTGTACCGGGCGATGCACGCGGTCGCCGCCGGCCGCAGTCCGCCGCTGCCGCAGTTTCCGAGCATGGGCTGTTCGATCAAGTGGAAGCCGCAGGCGCCATGAACGCGGGTCCGCCGGGCCGATGCCGCACGCGGTTCGGGCACCGCTCCGGTCCGGGGCTGTCCTGCCGTGAGGGCACTCGCAGGGGAGGTCCCGACCCGGGTGACACGGCTGTGCCGCGGCCGGCTGCGCGCAAGCCAGGGCCGGGCACCCGCTTTTGCAAGCGGGCGCTCAGGTGAAGCGTTCGGAGAGCCGGTAGATCAGATAGCCGCTCTCGCGACGGGCACGCTCGGCGAAGTCCGCGAAAAACGCGCTGATGCTGCGGAACTCCGCGACCAGGCCGTCGCGATCGTTGTCCGCGATCATCCGCGCCAGCTTGCGGTGGTGCTCGAGAAAATCGAGCAGCAGGGCACGGCGCTCGTCGTCGGCGAGCACGATGTCGGCATAAAGATGCGGGTCCTGCGCGAACAGGCGCGCGGTCATCATCAGCTCCATGCGATAGACCGGGCTGGAGAATTCGAGGATGGTGTCCGGTTGCAGCTTGCTGCCGCGAAGGAACGAACCGTGCAGGAAGGTCGTGAAATGGCGAAGACCCTGGATCAGGTGCATCACCTGATCATGCTGGCCGGGCGCGACCATGCGGATGTGCATGCCCCAGAGCCGGCACTGCTCGATCAGCCATTCGCAACGCTCCGGGTCACGCCCGGGGCACACCAGCATCAGCTGCTTGGCCAGATTCGGCGCGTCGGGTCCGTGCATCGGATGCAGGCTGAGAACGGGTCCGGGATGCGCCTGCTGCATCAGTTCGAGCAGGCCCTTCTTGTTGGAGGTGAAATCGGCGAGCACCGCGTCGGCGGGCAGGTGCGGCGCGAGGCGCCGGATCACCGCGGGCGTGACGTCGATCGGCACCGCCACGATGGCGAGATCGATGCCGCTGGCCAGCTCGTCGGCGCGCGCCCAGTCGTCACGGTCGAGGATGCGCACCCGGTGTCCGCTGCGCTCGAGGAAACGCCGGTACAGCGAGCCCATGCTGCCTGCGCCGCCGACCAGCAGCACGACGCGCGACCGCGTGCCGGCGCGCGGGAACTCGCCGTGCGACTGTCGATCCCGCGAGCTGCTCATGATCATGCGCAGGAAGTCCTCCGCCCATTCCGCATCCAGTCCGTGCAGTTCGGCCTGACGGCGGAAATCGGCGATCTTCGCGTCTTCGCGCGCGGCGTCGAAAATCGGCAGACTCTGCCGGATCTTGGTCGCGATGACGTCGCCGACCACCCGGTTGCGCTGTTGCAGAAGATCGAGAATCTGCCGGTCGATGGCGTCGATGACTTCGCGCGGTGCCGCGAGCGGCTGCATTTCGGACGGCATGACGGATGCCCGTGGGGTCAGGATGAGTGCCGCGCGTGGCGGCCGAATGCCATCGATAGTAGAACAGGCGCCCGGATCCGCTGCGCGGCATTTGCACGCAAGCGCAAGCGGACCGGCCGATGCATGGGTATCGCGTGCCGCGCGGGAGCTGGCGATGTCGACAGGCGACGGGGAGGCCGGGAGTCCGATCAAGCACGAGCGCGGACTGTTGCGCGTGCTCGGCATGGCCTTCGCGCTCGCCGTCGGCATCGGCAACACCATCGGCGGCGGCATCCTGCGCACACCCGGCGAGATCGCGGCGCTGTTGCCGAATGTCACGCTGTTCATGGCGGTGTGGGTGTTCGGCGGTTTCAACGCCTTGCTCGGTGCGACGGTGTATTCCGAACTGGGCGCAATGATCCCGCGCGCCGGCGGCATGTACGTGTTTGCGCAACGCGCGCTGGGCGGTTACGCCGGTTTTTTCGTCGGTTATACCCAGTGGATCCAGACCTGCAGCGCCGCGGCGGCGCTGGCGGTGCTGATCGGCGAATACTCGGGCGCGCTGGTTCCGGGGACTGCCGGACATGCCGGCGCGATCGCCTTTGCCGTTCTGGCCGCCTTGTTCGCGCTGCAGCTGGTCGGCGTGCGCTGGGGCGCGCGCATGCAGATGGCCACCACGCTGGCGAAGGCCCTCGCGCTCGGCGGGCTGGTGGTGGCCGCCTTCGTGATGCCGCACGCGGCGGCCGCGCCGGACACGGCGGTCGCCATGCCCCACGGCATGGCGTTGCCGGTGGCCCTCGTACTGGCCTTGCAGGGCGTGATCTTCACCTACAACGGCTATTACGCGGTGATCGCCTTCGGCGAGGAGCTGCGCGATCCGGGGCGCGAGATCCCGCAGTCGATGTTTCGCGGGCTGCTTCTGATCATCGCCGTCTACCTGCTGCTCAATGCGGCCTTTCTGTGGGTGCTGCCGATCACGCGGATGGCGCACTTGCCGTTCGTCGGCGGCGCGGTGGCGCAGGCGTTGTTCGGCCCGCGTGGCGATCTGATCATTCGCGGCATCGTGATGGTGTCGGTGCTGGGCACGATCAACTCGATCCTGCTCTCGCAGCCGCGCTCGCTGCTGGCGATGGCTCGTGATCGCCTGTTCCTGCGCCAGGCCCTGATCGTCAACGCCGGCGGCACGCCGGTCGCCGGTCTGCTGCTGAGTACTCTGGTCGCGGGCCTGTTCCTGCTTTCCGGCACCTTTCGCGCGCTGCTCGCGATCACCGCCACCCTGATGGTGGTGAATTACCTGTTGATGTATGTCTCGCTGATCGTGCTGCGCCGGCGCGAGCCGGAAGCGCCGCGGCCCTACCGGGCCTGGGGCTATCCCTGGACCACGGGCATCGGGTTGCTGATCACCGTGGTCTTCCTGGCCGGCGTCGCGCGCAGCGATCCGCACGACGCGCTGATCGCATTGCTGGTGCTGCTCGCCAGTTACCCGCTCTATCGCGGCGTGCGGATGCTGCGGCGGCGCGAAGCGCCTTGAGCGGGCTTCGACGCGTCCGGCCATCTCCCGACAGCGGACGCGATGCGGGTGGCTGCATCCGATGCGCCTGCCTGCGCGGTTGTGCGAGTCGGCTCGGGACGCATCGGGCTAGGGCTGCTGGCCGCCCCAGGCATAAGGCCAGCGACCGTTGCCGAGGTTGCGCACATGGGTCGTGCTGACGCCGATCGTCAGCGCGAACGGATGCTCGGCGCTGCCGAAAAACTTGGTCATGTTGACGTTCGCGCCTTCCCAGGTCGTGGTGCCGAACGCCTTGCTGTAGCCCACGCCGGTGGTGACGCTGCCCCACACATGGGGCGGCGATCCGTTCAGGCCATCCGATTGGACCGCCGCGGCCGGGACGGCGGGCATGCCCAAGGCAGCGCCCGCCGTCGAAGCGGCATGCGCGGGTGCCACGTAAGCCGGATAAGGCTGGGCGGGAAGGTTGAGATCCAGGACCGGGCTGGCTGGCGCCTTCACGCCATCCGCCCAGGCCGGTGCAACCAGGGTCAGTGCCAGCAACGCCAGGCCGATACGGTTCATCTGCGAATTCTCCGGCGACCCGCCTACGCTACACCGGTTGCGGGGGTGGTCGCTGAACGCCCGGCCAATCCGCCAGCGGCGTCGGGAGCCGTGCGGCGCGGGCGCCGCCCGGGCCGCGCAGGACTCGACGAACCGCCTTGCCGGCGATGGTTGACCGAGGTGGCAGGGGGTCGGGACAGGGCGCTCGGGGGTGGGGCTTTTCTCGGTGGAGCCGGGTCAAGACGAGATATGCAGCGTGCTGCAGTCAACCGAAGGTCGGGCGAGCGGCCAGGGCCCGGCTTAGTCGGTCATGATCCACGGTCAGGTTCATTTAAGGTTGGCTTTCTACCGTGCGCGCATCGCAGTGCGCATGGCGCATGGACGGTCCGGATCACGGCACCGGAATCCGGATGATGCCGGAGCGGGCTCCTGCAAACCGCAGCCGGCGGGTCGTCTGTGCGTGCGTTTCCTGGCTGCCCGATCGACCGGAGGAGATCTTGCCGTGACACCTGGACCTCATTCGCGCCGGCGCCGGCTCGGCGCGGCCATCGTCGTCTTTCTCGCATTCATCCCGATTGGCCGTGGCCATGACACGAAGCCATTTCCGGACCGGCAGCCCGCACTGATCATTGCCTACCATACGACGACGGCAAACTGGCTCGCGTTCCGCAAGTCGCTGCGCAAGGAAACCCTGCCGCGCTTCCGCAGCATGCAGACGCAAGGCATCCTGCGCAGCTATCGGGTTCTTTTCAATCGCGACCTGGATTCCGGCGGATGGAACGCGATGGCCATACTCGAATTCGACGGCAATGCCGGTCAGGAACGCTGGATGCAGGGTGCGCGGGAATTGCCGGCCGGACTGTCGCAGGACGAGCTGGCATTGACCTCGCGGATCGAGAGCACACCCGCCAGTCTGGTGCGCCGGGATCATGTATCGAGTTCGGCGTCTGCGCCGGTGTATCTGGTCATTCCCTACCGCTACCAGGTTTCGGACAGTGCCTATTTGAAGTATCTCGACGGGTACGCGATCCCGGAGTTCAAGGGCTGGGAGGGCGCCGGCGTGCTGGCGGGCTATAGCGTCCTGTTGGCCCGATACCCGGCCGGTCGGCCATGGTCCGCGATGCTGTTGCTGGAATATCGCAGCGACCGGGCACTGGCCGCCCGCGACAGCGTGAAGGCTGCCGTTCGCGAACGGCTTTCCCATGATCCGGCCTGGAAGGCGATCAGCGACAACAAGTTGCACGTCCGCGACGAGCTGGCACTGACGGTTGCCGACGGTGGATGAAGGCGTCGCGGCGTCGCCAGGCTTGCGACACGATCCGTGCGGCGCCGGAAGCAACGGGCAAGGCGATCGGCAACGACGACCTTCGGATCGCCGTGCCCGCCAAGCGGTGTGTCCCATGGCGAAAAGCCAGCGCCGATTTCGAGAGAGGAGGGGGCGGAACGGAGGGCAACCGGGGATGTTTCCGCGACGGCACCGGACCCTCGCCGCACACGCAGAATGAGCGGGTACCCCGCGTGTCATGCGAAAAGCGCAAATGAAAACGCCCAACCGGGAACCGTTGGGCGCGGAATTTTGGTGGCCAGGGACGGAATCGAACCGCCGACACGGGGATTTTCAGTCCCCTGCTCTACCAACTGAGCTACCTGGCCAGATTGCCGCTGCCTGCTGGGCTCACCGTTCGATGCGCGCGGGAACGGCGGGGCCGGTCTCGACATCGCAGCCGGGCTTGCTGCGGACCCGTACAAGGCACGGCAGCCGCGTATTACAGCCGCGCGGCTGCGGGCCGTCAAGCCGCATGCCGTGAATGGCGCAGAAATGCGGGCGCTGACGCTGACGCCGTGTCCATGCGGTGGGGCTATGATCGTCGGCGAAGTCGCTGACCGGACCTCGCCATCGCAGGGAGCGGCCGCGGGCCCGGCGTTCCGCAGCGGCATTGTCAAGGAGCCGGTCATGCGTAGTCCCGCATTCGTCCGCACCGCGCTGGCGGTGTGCCTCGCGCTCGCCGCAACATCCGTCGCGCTGGCTGATACGGCCAGGGTGCAGGCGGAGAATCTGGCCCGTTTCGAGCGCTTTGCCGGTCAGCCGGTGGATTCGATCATGTATTTCCAGCAACAGGGCTGGCAGCCGCTGGGCGACACCCACTTCGCGCTGTGGACCGGCGTCAACAAGGTCTACCTGTTCCAGGTGGCCAAGCCCTGCATCAACCTCAGCTGGGCCAACGGCATCGGGCTGCATGCGCACATGCATACCCTGCGCGCCCGCTTCGACTATGTGCAGGTGCAAGGTCAGCCGTGCCAGATCGAGTCGATCCGTCCGGTCGATTATCTGGCCATGCGCAAGGCCGGGCTGGGTCCCGAGCCGTTGAAACCCGCGGCTGCTCAGCCGGCGACGCCGGCCTCGGGCGGGATGTAGCCGGCGGGTTTGCTGGCCTCGCCGCCGAACAGGAATTTCTCCATCTCGGCGGCGAGGAATCCGCGCGTCTTCGGGTCCAGGGGACTGAGACGGTTCTCATTGATCAGCAGGGTCTGGTGCGCCAGCCATTGCTGCCACGCCTCGCGCGAGACCTGCGCGTAGATCCGCTGTCCCAGCTCGCCAGGCCAAGGCGCGTAGGCCAGGCCTTCGGCTTCCCGGCCAAGGCGGACGCAGTGCACGGTGCGGGTCATGCGGGCTACTCCACGAGTTGAGTCAGCAGTCGGCGTACCGGCGTCGGCAGCCCCAGCGCGAGTGCCTCGCGCGGCAGCGTCCAGCGCAGGGATGGCGCATCGGCGACCGTGCGGTGCGGCTCGGCGCCGTCGAACAGCAGCGGCGATGCTTGCAGATGATAGTGGCTGAAGCTGTGCCGGAACGGGGCCAGCGCCTGGACGCGAGTGGCATCGATCACGGCGTGACGGGCGGCCAGCGCGCGCGCGGCGGCGGCATCGTCGGCGTGCGGCAGGCTCCACAGCCCGGACCAGACGCCGGCGCCATCGCGGCGCTCGAGCAGGATGCGGCCGCCGCGGTCGCGCAGCAGCAGCAGCACCGCCTGTCGTTGCGGCAGGACCTTCGCCGGGCGTGCTTGCGGCAGTTGCGCAATCAGGCCATCGCGTCGCGCGACGCAGGGCGCGGCCAGCGGGCAATCGTCGCAGCGCGGCGCGTGCGGCAGGCAGACGGTGGCGCCCAGATCCATGATCGCCTGCGCGTAATCGCCGGCGTGCCGGCGCGGCGTGTGCCGCTCGGCCAGTGTCCACAACTCGCGGCCGACCGCGGCATCGCCCGGCCAGCCATGCACGCCGTGCAGGCGCGTGAGCACGCGCTTGACGTTGCCGTCGAGGATCGGGAACGGCAGATCCCACGCTTGGGCGAGGATCGCGCCCGCGGTCGAACGGCCGATGCCGGGCAGCGCCATCAGTGCATCGAAATCGCGCGGCAAATCGCCCTGGTGGCGCTCGACGCAGCTTTGCGCCGTGGCGTGCAGATAGCGCGCGCGTCGGTAATAGCCCAGCCCCGACCACAGCGCGAACACCTGGTCGGAATCGGCGGCCGCCAGCGCGGGCAGATCGGGCAGGGCGGCAACGAAGCGCTGGAAGTACGGAATCACCGTCGCGACCTGGGTCTGCTGCAGCATCACCTCGCTGAGCCAGACCCGATAGGGCGTGCGCATCTGCTGCCAGGGCAGATCGTGGCGACCGTGGCGGGCGTGCCAGCGCAGCAGCGGACGAGCGATCGCGCTCACCGCGCGCGGGTGCTGGCGGTGCGCGCCGGTTGCACCGGGGCGGCGGCGGGATCACTGCTCACGCTGAGGCCCTCGATGCTGACGCCGCCGGCCTGGTAGCGCCGGATCTCGGCGGCGGCGGTGAGCGGCGGCAGCGTCAACGGCTCGTTCGCGGCGCCATCGCGCAGGGTCGTCCACCAGGCGAGCAGCGCGGAGGGCTGCAGCGAGGCCTGCACCTTTTCGCCGCTGCCGTTGATCGCGATGCGCGCCTGCATCGGTGCCACGCCATCATCGCCGAGCTGCAGGTCCAGGGTGCGCGGGGTCGCGCCGGCATCGGTGAAACGGCCCGCGAGATGCAGGCTGAAACGGCTGCCGCCACGCCAGCCGGCGCTGCCGTCGAGAGCGAACTGCACCGGCGTGTGACCGCTGCCGCGCAGCGTGAGCGGCTGCAGGCTGACCAGGGCCGGGCTGCTGTGGGGGAGTGCGTCCAGCGTCAGGGCGAGGGCCGCGCCATGACTGTCGCGGGCCGCGAAGCGCAGGATGAAGGGCCGCCCGGGGGCGAGTGGGCCGGTATCGAGGCTGACCGCGGTCAGCAGCATCTGGCCCTTGCTGATCACGCTGCCGTCGCGCAGGCTGATGCCGGCGCCGATGCGCGGCAGGAACGGCGCGCGCCCGGTCGGCAGCGTGGCGACGTAGCGGCCGAGTTCGCCGAGATCCAGACGCGGCGCATCCAGCTCGAGGCGGGTGATGGTCGGCGTGCCGCCGAGCATGGCCCGCCACGGTACGCGCAACCGGCCGCGCGCCGCACTCAGCAGGGGCGTGCCGTGGCCGTTCACGCTGAGGCTGAAACCGGCCAGTGCCAGTGCCGGTCGCGGGAACAGTTCGAATGAGGCCGGTTGCTGCAGGCGCAGGGTCAGCCCGGCGCTGCTCGCGGCCGATTCCAGCAGAGCGGTGAACCGGGCCGGCTTGAGCAGGATGTGCACCGCGATCAACACGCCGGCGATCAGCGCCAGCGCCAGCAGGCCGGCGGCGATCAGCAGGGTGCGCGGGCGCGGGCGCATGCGCTTCAGCCTGCTCGCAGGCATGTGGGCAGCAGTCCGTCGACGAAGGCCTGCGGATCGAACTCGCGCAGGTCGGCGGCGCTCTCGCCGAGGCCGACGTAGCGGATCGGCAGGCCGAACTCGCGCGCCAGCGCGAACACCACGCCGCCCTTGGCGCTGCCGTCGAGCTTGGTGACGACGAGTCCGCTGACGCCCGCCGCCTCGCGGAACAGGCGCACCTGGCTGATGGCGTTCTGGCCGGTGGTGCCATCGATCACCAGCAGCACCTCGTGCGGCGTCGCAGGATCGAGCTTGCCGAGCACGCGGCGGATCTTGCTCAGCTCGTCCATCAGACCACCCTGTGTGTGCAGCCGTCCCGCGGTATCGGCGATCAGCACGTCGGCGCCGCGCGCGCGCGCGGCCTGCAGGGCGTCGTAGATCACGCTGGCCGCGTCGGCACCCTGACCCTGGCTGATCACCGCGACCCGGTTGCGCGCACCCCAGGCCTGCAGCTGCGCGACCGCGGCGGCGCGGAAGGTGTCGCCGGCGGCCAGCAGCACCTCGCGGCCTTCGTTGCTCCAGCGGCGCGCCAGCTTGCCGATGGTGGTGGTCTTGCCGACGCCGTTGACCCCGACCACCAGCACCACGAAGGGCCTGGCGCCGGCCGGCTGCAGCGGCCGCGCCACCGGCTCGAGCAACGCCAGCAGGGCGGCACGCAGCGCATCCAGCAGCGCGTCGGCGTCGGCGAATTCGCGCCGGTGCATGCGCTGGCGCAGATCCTCGACCAGCGCGCTGGCGGTGGTGATGCCGACGTCAGCGCCGATCAGGGTCGTTTCCAGCTCGTCGAGCAGAGCGTCATCGAGGCGCGCATTGCGGTTGAACAGTCCGGCCAGACCGCGCGCGAAGCCGCTGCCTGCCAGGCGCTCGCGCCAGCCGCGCGCGGCGGCGGGCGGCGCGGACGCGTCCACCTCCACCATCCCCACTTCCGCCGCCGGAGCCGCCGCTCGAGCAGCGTCTTCCTGCGGCTTTTTCTTCCAGAGATTGAACATCGGGGTCGCGATTGTCGGAGAATCGGAAAGTGATGCTAACAAACGCCAACTGTACGCCTGCTGCAGCGGGTCGCGAGTGAGTCCGCGCGCCGCAGCGGGTGCCATCCGGGTGATCGCGGGCCATCTGCGAGGCTCGCGCCTGACGGTGCCGGACCGTCCCGGCCTGCGACCGACGCCCAACCGGGTGCGCGAGACGCTGTTCAACTGGCTGGCGCCAGTGATCGGGGGCGCACGCGTGCTCGATCTGTTTGCCGGTACCGGTGCGCTCGCCATCGAGGCGCTGTCGCGCGGCGCGGCGGCGGCGACCCTGGTCGAGCGTGATCCCGGTCTGGCGGCGGCGCTGGTCGCCAATCTGGAGCGCCTCAAGGCCAGCGGCGGCGTGGTGCAGTCCGCGGACGCGATGGTCTGGCTGGCCGGTGCGCCGCGGCCGCACGACATCGTCTTCGTCGATCCGCCGTTCGCCAGCGGATTGTGGACGCCCGCCGCGCAGGCGCTCGATCGCGGCTGGCTGGCGCCGTCGGCATGGGTTTACCTGGAGGCACCGGCCGCCGCGGTGCCGGAACTGCCGTCGCACTGGCGCATGCATCGGCAGGGCCGTGCCGGCGCGTTGCAGTTCGCGCTCTATCGCGTGGCTGCGGGCATCCGTTAAGCTAAACCCACTCTGAACACGAATGCCGACATGGCTGTGGTTGCAGACAGCATCCCCAGGGCGAGGGTCGCGGTCTATCCGGGTACCTTCGACCCGATCACCAACGGCCACACCGACCTTGTCGCGCGTGCGGCCCCGCTGTTCGACCGTGTGGTGGTCGCGATCGCCGACAGCCCCGGCAAGGGTCCCGGTTTCAGCCTCGACGATCGCATCGCGCTGGCGCGGCTGGCGCTGGGCGGCTTGCGCAATGTCGATGTGCGCGGCTTCGATTGCCTGCTCGCCAACTTCGTGCGCGAGATCGGCGCCGGAGTGATCCTGCGCGGCCTGCGTGCGGTTTCGGACTTCGAGTACGAGTTCCAGCTCGCAAGCATGAATCGCCATCTGGTGCCCGAAGCGGAAACGCTGTTTCTGACTCCCGCCGAGCAGTACGGCTTCATCTCCTCGTCGCTGGTGCGCGAAATCGCGCGCCTCGACGGCGACGTATCCGATTTCGTCCACCCGGCGGTGCAGCAGGCGCTGCGCCAGCGCTGGCGGATCCGCCGCAGTGATCATCCGCAACCCCAATAAGAGGTATTCGTCATGCGCAAGATCGTCCTGTACGCCGCCGTTGCCCTGATCGGCGCACTCTCGTTGAGCGCCTGCCAGAAACAGTCCGATCAGACCGCGCCCCAGGCCCAGCAGGTCGCCCGGCCGACCAGCCCGACCGACGCCGCGGGCTGGAAGAACTATCTCGTGCAGGTGGTGACCAAGAACATGCAGGGCATGACCGCCAACCAGCCCTACATGTACTACGTGCCGGCCGGTGCCGACGATGCCAGCGTGCAGGCGCGCCAGCGCCAGCTCGAGAATGTCAGCGGCACCGTTGCCCGCGGCGTGCTGCCGGGTAATCTGATGGCCTTTGGCGGCCCGGATTCCAGCCAGACCGCGCAGATGATCATCACCGCGTTCAAGGACGCGTCGCCGGGATCGTTCAAGGGCGTGATCGTGCTGTTCGTGGGCGACCAGGCCGACGAACAGGGCGTGGCCCAGGCCCTGCAGGGCAGCGCCGCGACCTTCCGCTTCGTGCAGATGTGACAACCGGGTGCGTGACGATCCGCACGGCTGCGGCGCCCGTCCGCTGATGGCGCGGCAAATCGATCCTGCCGACGTCACGCCGCGGCGGATCGCCGGCTCCGGGTCTGCGCCCGCAGGTAGTGCCGGAGCGGGCGCATGGCGCTGAAGATCACCGCGGCCTGCGTCAACTGCGACGTCTGCGAGCCCGTCTGCCCCAACCAGGCGATCGCGCCCGGCCCCGACTACTACGAAATCGACCCTGCACTGTGCACCGAGTGCGTCGGTCATCACGACCTGCCACAGTGCGTCGAGGTCTGTCCGGTTGAATGCATCTTCGTCGATGACGCCCATGCCGAGTCGCATGAGCAGCTGGAACTCAAGTACCGCGATCTGATGCAGGCCAGGGAGAGCGCGGCATGACCTTGCACCGGTTTTCGCGCTGGACGGATGCCCGATCGAGCCGCAATGCCGGCGCATGCCGGAGGCAGGAGCCGCAGGCGCGCTGACCTGGCGAGGCAGGAGGTCGAGCGACGTGCCGGCGCCGCCATGATCGGACGAAGAGGCAGACGATGAGACTGTGGTCGATCCTGGGCAACTCGCAGAAGCTCGATGGCGGTGCCATGTTCGGCAACGCGCCCAGGGCGCTGTGGTCGCAGTGGATCGAGCCGGATGCCGGGAACCGGATCCCGCTCGCCTGTCGTTGCCTGCTGGTGGACGATCTCGACGGCAGGACCGTGCTGTTCGAGACCGGCATCGGCGCGTTCTTCGAGCCGAAGCTGCGTGAACGCTACGGGGTGGTCGAGGACCGCCATGTCTTGCTGGACAGTCTTGCGCTGGCCGGCTTCACGCACGAGGACATCGACGCGGTGGTGCTCTCGCACCTGCACTTCGATCACGCCGGCGGCCTGCTGGCGGCGTGGCGCGAAGACCGGCCGGCGCAACTGCTGTTTCCCAACGCGACCTACGTCGTCGGCCGTGACCATTGGCAGCGCGCGCAGTCGCCGCATCCACGCGATCGCGCCTCGTTCATTCCCGAACTGTTGCCGCTGCTCGAGTCCAGCGGGCGTCTGCAGCTGGTGGATGGCGGGCAGGCGCCCGCACTCGGCCCGCGGGTGCGCTTTCACTACTCCGACGGACACACGCCGGGGCTGATGCTGGCCGAGATCCAGCCTGCGCCCGGTGCCGGCGGCGGCGTGCTGTTCTGCGCCGACCTGATCCCAGGCCGCGCCTGGGTGCACCTGCCGATCACGATGGGCTATGACCGCTATCCGGAGCGCCTGATCGACGAGAAGCGCGAATTGCTCGAAGCGGTGCGCCAGCGCGGCGTGCGCCTGTTCTTCACCCATGATCACGCGATCGCGCTGGCCGACGTCGAGGTTGACGCGCGCGGGCGCTACCACGCGGCGCGGGTTCAGCCGCGACTGGAAGCACTGCCGCTATGAAGCGCCGCCGCCGCGATCCGCGCATCAGCCTGCAGGCGTTCCTGCGCGGCGCCGGGCCGCCGCGCCTGGCTGCGCTGCTGCTGGTGCTGGCCGCACTGATCCTGCTCGCCGCCACCGAGCGCGGCGTGGGTGCGCACGTGGCCGCACTCGATCGCCATGGCGGCGCGGTCCGCGACCTGGGCGATGCCGCCGCGCCGTCCTCGCGTCTTTACGGCTACATGGTGCGGGTCACCGGCACGCCGGAGGTGGTGGAGCTGCCGCTCGACGCCGATTTCGGCGTGCAGGCCGACACGCCGGTGCTGATCCGCCACGTGGCGATGTTCCAGTGGCACGAGGTCAATGTCGGTTATCCGCTGTACGAGCAGGACTGGATCAATCACGCCGTGGACAGCGCCACCTTCGCCGATCCGCGCGGCCATGCCAATCCCGGTCCGCTGCCGATTCCGCCGCATCGCTTCATCGCGCCGCGGGTGCGCCTGGACGGGTTTGTGCTGGATCCGGCGATCGTCGATGCGATCCCGGGCAGTGTGCCGCTGACGCCCGATTTCGGTCGATTGCCGCCGAATCTCGCCGCCAGCTTCCACATCGTCGGTGACGCGCTGGTCAGCAGCGACGATCCGCGGGCGCCGCACCTGGGCGATCTGCGCATTCGCTGGCGCGCGGTGCCGCTGCAGCCGATCAGCGTGTTCGCGCGCGCCGAAGGCGATCGCCTGCTGCCGGCGCGGTCCGTCGCGGCCGGCGGTTTTGTGGTGCAGCTGGGCGATCGCAGTCTCGCCGATCTGCTGCCGGACGTGCCCGATGCTCCGGCATGGCCGTGGGCGCGGCGTCTGCTGGCGCTGCTGCTGACGGCCGCGGCGGTGCTGCTGGTGGCCGCGCCCTGGCCGCGCCTGCGCCGCGATCCGCTGTTCGTGATTCCCGCCGCACTGGTTCCGCTGGCGGCGCTGGCCGGCATCGAGTGGCTGCGGTTGCGCCCCGGGCTCGCTGCCGGCCTGCTGTTGCTGGCGGTGGCGGCGGCCCTCCTCGCCGGATGGCGCGTGCGTCATCCGGCGGCCCGGGCTGATATCCACGAAGCCGGAGACTGACATGCCGATCACATCCCTGTTCGTCGCGCTGGCCGTGCTGCTGGTCCTGGTGCTGGCGATCCGCGTGGCGGCACGGCGCAATGCCGCGGCGATCGGTCTCGGGGATGGCGGTGATGCCGAACTGGAGCGCCGCATCCGGGTGCACGGCAACGCTGTCGAATATCTGCCGCTGGCGCTGCTCGAGTTGGCCCTGCTCGAGCGCGCCGGCGCGTCGGCGCCGCTGTTGTATGCGCTGGGCGGCAGCCTGATGCTCGCGCGCGTGCTGCACGTGATCGGGTTGAGCCGCAGCCGCGGGCGTTCCGCCGGACGCGTGCTGGGCATGCTCGGCACCTGGCTGGTGATGCTGGCGATGGCCCTGCTGCTGCTCTGGCAGGTGATCCGCTCCTGACCTGTCCGCGATGCGGGCGGGCGATCCTGCGGCCCGTGTGCAGCCGGTTTCAGGCGGTCGGCCGCGCGCTCGCCTCGTGCTCGAGAAACCACAGGCCCGCAAACAGCTTGGGATCGACCGAGTAGCCCGCGCGCGCGCTGGCGAACAGCCATGACGCGGCGTCGTTGCGCGCAACCTCGTGCACGATGATGGCCTCGCCGGGATCGCCGCCGCCGGCGCCAACCCGCTGCAGATCGAAGGCGCGCACGAAGGCGATCCGCTCGGTGCTCATGCCCGACGATGACGGCCCGGCGTGCAGAAACTCGAGTCGGGCCGCGCGCCAGCCGGTTTCCTCCTCCAGCTCGCGCGCGGCGGCGGCCAGCGCGGTCTCGTCGCCGTCGCCCTCGTGATCGCCGACCAGACCGGCGGGCATCTCGATCGTGCGCGCCTGGATCGGCACGCGGTACTGCTCGACGAACAGGATGCGATCCTGCGGTGTGACCGCGACGATGATGACCGCGCCGCCGGCATTGTTGCGCTCGACGAACTCCCAGCGTCCGCGCCGACGCAGGGTCAGCCAGGCGCCGCGATGGAGATCCTCGGCGGGCACGTCGGCGTCCACGGGCAGGCCTGCGGGGGCGTGTCTCATGCGGTCTCCGGCTTGGACTGGGCGTGTGCACGCAGGCGCGCGCGGGTATGGGCGCCGAGGCGCAGGTGCTGGCCCAGGGTTTCCAGGGCGTCGTCGTCGCCGCCGCGCCAGGCCAGCGCATCGGGTTCGGGTACCGGCGCGTCGAGCGCGATGCGCGTCAGCCGCCGCGACAGGCGCGCGCTGTCGGCCTGGTCGCGCAGGCGCAGGGCGACGCCGGCGGCACCGCGCAGGGGCATGGCCGGAATCTCGTCGATGCGCGCCAGCAGCGCGTCGAGGTCACCGAAGTGCGCCAGCAGCGCGGCGGCGGTGCGCGGACCGATGCCGCGCACACCCGGCACGTTGTCGACCGCATCACCGGCCAGCGCCAGATAATCGGCGACCTGCTCGGGGCGCACGCCCATGCGTGCCATGACGCCGTCCGCGCCCCAGCGTTCGCCACGGGCAAAGTCCCACTGTTCATCATGACGGCCGAGCAGTTGCCCGAAATCCTTGTCGGCCGAGACCACGATCGAGCGGAAGCCGTGTCGGCGCAGCGTCCAGAGTGCGCTGCCGATCAGGTCATCGGCCTCGAAGCTGGAGTGCGCGGCCACCGCCAGACCGAGCGCGACGGCCAATTCCCGGCAGCGCCCGAACTGGAACTCCAGTTCCGGTGGCGGCAGTTCGCGATTGGCTTTGTAGGCCGGGTAGATCGCATTGCGGAAGCACGAGTTCAGCGCGGCATCGAAGGCGATCAGCACATGGGTGGGGCGTGCCCGCTCGAGCAGGTCGAGCAGGAAGCGGGCGAAGCCGTGAACGGCATTGACCGGGCGGCCGTCGCGATCGCGCAGGTCGTCCGGCAGCGAATGCCAGGCGCGGAACACGTACAGGCTGGCATCGACCAGATGCGCGGCCGGGCGCATGCTCATGGCGTCCATGCACTGACGCAGGCCGCGGGGTCCGCGCGCGGAACCGGCGCCGGTTCCGCACGGACGCTGCCGACATGCACCAGTCCGATCAGTTGTTCGTCCGCATGCAGGCCCAGCACCGCGGCCACGGCGGAATCGTAAGCGGCCCATCCGGTCAGCCACTGCGCGCCGTAACCCAGCGCCTCGGCGCCGAGCAGCAGGTTGTAGGCGACGCAGCCGGCCGACAGCAGCTGCTCCTGCGCGGGAATCCGGGCGTGCCCGGCATCGATGCGCGCCACCACGGCGACCACCAGCGCGCCGTGCGCATAGCGTGCGCGCTCCTTGTCCAGGCGCGCGGCATCGGCGGCGGGCTCGCGTGCGGCCAGGCGGGTGGCCAGGCGCCCGGCGAAGGCTGCCAGGGCCGCGCCCTCGATGGTGATGAGCCGCCACGGCTGCAGGCGGCCGTGATCGGGTACGCGCAGTGCGAAAGCCAGCAGCGCCTCGCGCTCGGCGCCGTTCGGCGCCGGAACGGTCAGCAGGCGGGCCGGTACCGAGTGGCGGCGGGCGAGAGCGGCGAACAGCGGCGAGGCGGACATGTCGCGAGTCTAGTGGCCGCCCCGGGAAATGCCCAACGGGCATGCCGTCGTCATCGGGACGATGCGCATGGCCAGGGCCCGCGTCGCTGCGCGACGGTTCCCGGCATCCGTTACGATGCGGCGGATCCGGGTGGAGATGCGTCATGGCCGTGACCATTGCAGCGCTGAAGGAAACCGCGACGGGCGAACGCCGCGTGGCGATCACGCCGGAAACGGCAAGGAAATTCCTCGCCCGCGGGCTGCGGGTGCTGCTCGAGCGCGACGCCGGGGCCAGCGCCGGTTTTCCCGATGCCGGTTACATCGACGTCGAGTTCGCCGACGTTGCCACGGTGCTGGCGCGTGCCGACGTGCTGCTGGCGGTACAGCCGCCCGAGGTTGCCGTCGCGGCAGGCCTGCGCCGCGGTGCCGTGCTGCTCGGCCAGCTGCGTCCCTATGGCGCCGGCGAACGCATCGCGGCGTGGGCCGCGCAGGGGCTGACCGCATTCGCGCTCGAGCGCCTGCCGCGCACCACCCGCGCGCAGGCGATGGACACGCTGTCGTCGCAGGCCGCCGTGGCCGGCTACCGCGCCGTGCTGCTGGCCGCCGAGGCCTCGCCGCGCTTCTTCCCGATGCTGACCACCGCCGCCGGTACCGTGCGCCCGAGCCGCGTGCTGGTGATCGGCGCCGGCGTGGCCGGCCTGCAGGCGATCGCCACCGCGCGCCGGCTCGGTGCGCAGGTGGACGGTTTCGACGTGCGTCCGGAGACCCGCGAGCAGGTGCAGTCGCTGGGCGCCAAGTTTCTCGATCTGGGCGTCAGTGCCGCCGGCAGCGGCGGTTATGCGCGCGAGCTGACCGCCGAGGAGCGCGCGCGCCAGCAGCAGGCGCTGGCCGAGCATCTGCGCGCGATGGACGTGGTGATCAGCACCGCGGCAGTGCCCGGCCGGCAGGCGCCGCGGATCCTGACCGCTGCGATGATCGAGGGCATGAAGCCGGGCGCGGTGGTGGTGGACATCGCCGCCGAGAGCGGCGGCAACTGCGAGCTGACCCGGGCCGACACGCGCGTCGAGCACGGCGCCGTCAGCATCCTCGGACCGGTGAACCTGGCGGCCGGCACCCCACTGCATGCCAGCGAGATGATCGCGCGCAATTTCGCCAACTTCACCGAACTGCTGCTGCACGAGGGGGAGCTGCAGCCGGACTTCGGGGACGAGCTGATCAGCAACACCTGCATCGCCCACGGCGGCGAGGTCAAGTTCGCCGGCTGAGCGCGTCGTGGCGGTGGTTCAGCCGCCGCCGTGATGCCCGCCAGCGGGCGGCATGTGCTGCGGTCGCGGGCCGGGTCCGCGCTGCTGCAGCCAATGCTGGCGCTGCGCGGGATTCATTGTCCGCCACTGGCGCTGCAGCGCCTCGCGCTGGGCCGGCGGCATTTCGCGAAAGCGTGCGTAGGCCGCGCGCAGCCGCTGCCGTTGCTGCGGGCTCATCTCCCGGAACTGCTGCATATTGCGCCGCACCTGGGCGCGCTGCGCGGGAGTCATCTGCTGCAGACGCTCGATGCGCTGGTCGATCGCGCGCTGGCGCTGCGGCGGTAGCCGTGCCCAGCGTTGTTCGTTGCGCAGCAGCAGCTGCTGGCGTTGCGGCGGCATGCGTTCCCACTGGTTGCGGAAGGGGCCGAGCAGTCGCTGCTGCTCGGGACTCAGCTGCTGCCAGGACGTCACCGGCGCCTGCTGCGCATGCGCGGTCAGCGGCGCAGCCAGCGCCAGCGCGAGCAGCAGGGCGGCGGAGAGCGGGGTCGACACGCGCGGCATGGTCAGTCTCCCGCCGGCGCCGGGGCGACGCCGGGCTGTTGCGGCTGGGTGGCCAGCCAGTCGTAGAAATCGAGGTTCTGGTAGAGGTCGAGATCGGCGGCATCGGCCACAGCCAGCGAATCGCCGCCGCTGCTCGCGGCCGCGGCGACCGTCACCGCCGGGGTCGCCGGCGCGCCGGCATGCGGATGCCACACCAGGCCCAGTGCCAGCGCCGCGGCGGCAAATGCACCGGCCGGCAGCAGAAAGCGCGCGATCGGCGCGTGTCGTGGCTGCAGCGCCGCGCGGCGCGCGCTGCGCAGGCGCGCGGCCGTGGCCGCATCGACGCCGCGCACGGCGCCGTCGAACAGGCTGCGGGCGCGGTCCGCGAGCGGGTCACGGATATCGTTCATCGCCAGTCCTCCAGATGGTTGCGCAGGGCTTCCATGGCGCGCGACAGGTGGGTCTTGACGCTGCCGGCGGAGCAGCCCATGGCCTGTGCCGTGGCCGCCACGTCGAGGCCCTCGAGCATGCGCAGCATGAACGCCTCCTGCTGGCGCCGCGGCAGCTTGCGCACCGCCTCGCCCATCGCCGCGTAGGCGCTGCTGTCGAGCAGGCGCTGCTGCGGGTCGGGAGCGAGGTCGGCCGGTTCCCAGAGCGGGCCGTCGTCGCCATCCTCGTCGCTGCCGCGCGGCGCCAGCCAGCCGACCACGATCGAGCGCACCTTGCGCCGCCGCTGCAGGTCGGTGATGCGCCGGCGCAGAATGCCCCAGAACAGCGGCGACCATTCCTCCGGCGGGCGTTCGCGGTAGCTCCTGACCAGCCGCAGCATGGCGTCCTGCACGGCATCCAACGCCTCCTCGCGGTCGTTCAGACCCATCTCGGCGACGCGCCAGGCGCGCCGTTCGACCTGGGCCAGAAAACTTTCGAGCGACGCCGGCAGCGATCGCGTGCCGGCCTCGGGCAATGGTTGCAGCAGGGCAGTCGCGGGCACGCTCATGGCGCACTGCCGCGGCGGGTGCGGTTCCTCATCGGCCGTTTCCTGCGAGATCACGCTACCCATAACGGCCCATGCTCGCCGCGGTTGACAGTCGCCGCGTATGATCGGACCCGCGCGCGGCGCCGCGGGCCACCCGGCCGCCGTGGCCGCAGCACGCGACCATTCCGGGGGACAGCGATGATCGACGGCTTTCTGGCACTTTATATCTTCATGCTGGCGGCCTTCACCGGCTACGAGATCATCGCGCGGGTGCCGGTGATCCTGCACACGCCGCTGATGTCCGGATCCAACTTCGTGCACGGCATCGTGGTGATCGGCGCAATGGTCGCGCTGGGCCATGCGCAGACGCCGCTGGAACAGGCGATCGGTTTCGCCGGCGTGCTGCTTGGCGCCGGCAACGCCGCCGGTGGCTATGTCGTCACCGAGCGCATGCTGGACATGTTCAAGGCCAGCAAGAACAAGGAGCGCGGCTGATGGGAACGCTGCTGCCGGGCCTGATCAAGGCCAGCTACTTCCTTGCCGCGCTGCTGTTCATCGTCGGCCTGAAGCGCATGAGTTCGCCGCGCACCGCGCGCACCGGCATCCTCTGGGCCGGCGTCGGCATGCTGGTGGCGGTGGCGGCCACCTTCATGCTTCCCGGTCTGCACAACCGCGCGCTGATGCTCACGGCGATCGTGCTGGGTACCTCCGCGGCCTGGTGGTCGGGACGGCGCGTGGCGATGACCGCGATGCCGCAGATGGTCGCGCTGTACAACGGCATGGGCGGCGGCGCGGCGGCGGCGATCGGCCTCGCCGAGCTGATCGCGGCGGCGGCCTGGAGCAATGGCCACCCTGGCCAGTGCGCGTTTGCGGCGGCTTCGACGGCGGCGTGCCTGGCCCCGTCGGCAACGGTGCTCGCCTATGTCGGTCTGTTCATCGGCGCGGTGTCGTTCGCCGGCTCGCTGATCGCATTCGCCAAACTGCAGGGCTGGATGGACAGGCGCTTCGTATTCGCCGGCCAGCGCGCGCTGAATGGCGTGATCCTGCTGGCGGCGCTGGCGCTGGGTGCCTGGACGCTGGCGACCGGTTTCGCGGCCGGCGCGCAGGTGCCGCTGCTCGCCATCGTGGTGTTTGCCGTGCTGGCGCTGCTGCTCGGCCTGCTGATGACGCTGCCGATCGGTGGCGCCGACATGCCGGTCGTGATCTCGCTCTACAACGCCTTTACCGGCCTGGCCGTGGCCTTCGAGGGTTACGTGCTGCAGAACGAGGCGATGATCATCGCCGGCATGGTGGTCGGCGCGGCCGGCACCTTGCTCACGCAGTTGATGGCGCGGGCGATGAACCGCTCGCTGGGCAACGTGCTGTTCGGCAGCTTCGGCGCCGCGGGCGGCGCGGCGCAGACGATCGCCGGCGCGCAGAAACCGATCGAGGCCGCGGATGCCGCGGTCATGATGGCCTACGCCGAGCGCGTGGCGATCGTGCCCGGCTACGGCATGGCCGTGGCGCAGGCGCAGCACAAGGTGTGGGAGTTCGCGCAGGCACTGATCGCGCGCGGCGTCAAGGTGCGTTTCGCGATCCATCCGGTGGCCGGGCGCATGCCCGGGCACATGAACGTGCTGCTGGCCGAAGCCGGCGTGCCCTACGACCTGATCGCCGACATGGACGACATCAACCCCGAGTTCCCGACCACCGACGTGGTGCTGGTGATCGGCGCCAACGACGTGGTCAATCCGGTGGCCAGGACCGATCCGTCATCGCCGATCTACGGCATGCCGATCCTCGACGTCGCCAGTGCGAAAAACGTGATCGTGATCAAGCGCGGCAAGGGCACCGGGTTCGCCGGTATCGAGAACGCGCTGTTCTACGCCGACAATGCGCGCATGCTCTACGGCGACGGCCAGGCGGCTGTCGCCAGTCTGGTTGCCGAACTGAAGGCGGTGGACGGCTGAGCTCGCTGTCGCCGGCGACACGTCGTTGCCGCTCAGGCCGTGCCGGTTTTTCCGCTCCAGCGCCAGGCCAGCAGCGCGGCCAGTGCGGCCGCCGCCAGCGCCCAGTCCAGGCGCTCGCCACGCAGGCCCATGCGGGCCAGCAGCCAGAGCATGTCGAAGCCGCTGGCACGCAGCGATTCCAGCAGGCCGATGCCGAACATCGCCGCGATGCGCGCGGCCGCCAGCAGGAATTGTTCGTAGCATGCGGCCAGCAGGGTAGCCAGCGCCGCCAGCAACGGCGCCGCACCACGCGTCGGCGGCAGGCTCATGTGCGCGCTCAGCGCCGTCAGCGCAGCCACCGCCAGCACCAGCCATGGCGGCACCGCGTCGCCGAAGCGCAGTACCAGCAGCGCCCACACGGCGCCCAGCGCGAGTCCGGCCAGCTGCACCGCGACGGCGCCCACGAACAGTCCGGTCCACGGCACACGGCCGTGTTCAGCCGACATGATCAGTGCATGACGATGCGTGCATGGCGGGGGACCGTGGGGCAAGGCGCGATGATAGCGCCGTGGCACCGGATCAGCGCGGGCGCTCGATCCAGGTCAGCGCACCCGCCGCGACCAGCGCGTCGATGCGGGTCGCCACGCCCGGTTGCTGCAGTGCCGCGTCGGTCGCAGGGCCGGCGATCAGGCCGGCGCAGCCGTTGCGGCCGCTGTGCTTGACCCGGTACATGGCGATGTCCGCCAGTTCCAGCACGCGCTCGAAATCGCGCGCGCCGGAGCCCGGCAGCAGCGGATGCAGCGAATAGCCGATCGAGCACGTCAGGCGGATGGCCTGGGCATTGGCGGCGAAGACATGCGCGAGGATGGTCTGGCGCAAACGCTCGGCTACCTCGCAGGCCTGGGCGCCATCGACGCCGCGCAGCAGCAGCAGGAACTCCTCGCCGCCCCAGCGCAGGGCCAGGTCGCCGGGGCGCTTGGCACGCGCGAGCAGTTCGCCCAGCTCGCTCAGCACGCGGTCGCCGACCGCATGGCCATGACGATCATTGACGTCCTTGAAGTGATCCAGGTCCAGCAGCAGCACCGCCACGCTCTCGTCGTCGCCGAGCAGCCCCGGCAGCCGCGTCAGCAGCTGGCGACGGTTGCCCAGGCCGGTCAGTGCGTCGGTCGTGCTGTCCGCGCGCAGCGTCAGGTTGGCCTCGCGCAGGCGCTCGTTGCTGCGCCGCAGCTCCTCGGTGCGTTCGGCGATCACCCGCTCCAGCCGCAGCCGGATCGCCTGCTGCCGCCGCAGGCGCCAATGCAGCAGCAGCCAGAGCGCGCAGAACAGGGCCATGGCACCCAGCACGCGCACCGCGCCGCGCTCGTACCAGCGCGGCGTCACCGCCAGCGGCAACATGCCCACGGCCCCCCAATCACCACCCCCGTAGCGCGCCTGCACCTCGAAGTCGTAATGGCCCGGCGGCAGGTGCGTGAAGTAGGCCGTGCGGCGCACGGTCGCGTCGCTCCAGCTGCTGTCGTAGCCGCTCAGGCGGTAGCGGAAGCGCAGTCCGCCGGGGTCGCGCAGGTAGGGCAGGGTGTAGCGGATCTCGAGGTCGCGCTGATGGTCGCTGAGCACATAGGTGCCGTCGGGAAGACTGTCCTGGCCGCGATGGATGATGGCGTCGATCAGCGGCGCCGTGACCGTCTGCGGTTTGCGGATCGCGGTGGTGTCGAGGCGCACCGCGCCCGCCGTGGTCGGGTACCAGATCGCGGATCCAACCACCAGGCTGCGCGCGCCACCGGCGCCGTTGCAGCAGCGCATGCGGTTGACGTCGAGACCCTCGCCTTCCTCGCCGACCACGCGCAGCGCATTGAAGTGCACCGCGGCCGGGTCGCTGCCGGCGTCCGGGAACTCGCTCAGCGGCAAGCGCCAGACGCCGTCGATGCCGGGCACATAGACCTGATCGCCGACGACATTGAAATCCCAGGCGTTGTTGCCGGGCAGGCCGTTGGCGGTGCCGTAGCGCTGCAGGCGGCCGTTGTCGAGCAGGGCGATGCCGGCGTCGGCACTGGTGATCAGCCATTCGCCGCGGCGCAGGGGTTTGATCGCGGTGACGAAGATGCCGCGCAGCGGCAGGCTCCATGCCGGACGCGACCAGCGCGTGCCATCCAGTTCGAACACGCCGTCGCCGGTGCCTACCCAGAGCCGGCCATCGGCCAGCGGCGCGATTGCGCGGATGCTCGCGGCGGCGCTGCCGGGCGCGGCACCATAGCGTCGCAACACGCCATCGCGATAGCGGTAGAGCCCGCCCTGGGTTCCGATCCAATAGCTGCCGACCGGCGCTTCGCGGATCACGTTGACTTGCCAGGCCGTCAGTGGTGCCAGCGCCGGCGGCGTCTCGATCTTGCCGGCGGCGAGGATCGCCACCCCGCCGCGGGTGCCGATCCACAACCGCCCGGCGTGGTCGTAGAAGAGCGTGTAGGCGCTGGGGTTGGGCAAGGCGCTGCCCGGCACCAGGGTCGTCACGGCGGAACCCTGCACCGCCAGCACGCCCTTGCCGGAGCCGAGCGCGATCTGGCCATCCGGCGCCCGGGCGACGGCCCAGATCAGCGGGAACTGTCCATCGGGCTGGCGGCCGTAACGCTGCGCCGGGGTGTCGGCGATGCGGAACAGGCCGTGGGTACGGGTGCCCAGCCAGAGGTTGCCCTCGTGATCCTCGAACAGGCTGTCAACCCACGGCGGACTGCCGAGCGGATGGCTGCCGATGCGGTCGAACGCGCCGTCCGGGCGCAGCCGGTACAGTGCCTGCAAGGTTCCGATCCAGAGATTGCCGGCGCGATCGCCGAGCATGGCCTCGATCGTGCTGCTGTCGAGATCCGGATCCAGCCCGGCCGGTTGCAACTGCCCGTCGACCCGATGCAGCAGGCCGTGACTGGTGCCGACCCAGAGGTCGCCACGATGTTCGGCCAGCGCGGTCACCCGGCTGTTGGACGTGCCTGGCAGAGGCTGGCAGCTCACCGTGCCGTTGCGCTGCCGGCACAGCCGATCGAGTCCCCCGGCCCAGAAACCATCGGGGCGTTGCAACAGGCTGAAGAACGGCCCGTGCAGGCCGGGCAGAGCACGAAAGCCCCCGGCGGTCCATGAGCCGACGCCGACCGCGGTTGCCAGCAGGGGCCGTCCGTCGATGCCGCCACTGATCGCGTTGACCGAGGGGCCGCCCAACGCCAGCAGACGGCTGTCATGTTCGCGCACCAGCCCGGTGACCGTGCCGAACCAGACATCGCCATCCGGCGCCGCCCATGCCGCCTGCGCCATCGAGATGTCGCGGCCGTCACTCATCCGCAGCAGCGGCTTGATGTCCCTGCCGTCGAAGCGGGCGACGCCGTTCTGGGTGCCCACCCAGAGGAAGCCGGCGCGATCCTGGGTGATGCTGATCACGCTGATCTGGGGCAGGCCACGCTGCATGTCCCAGGCGTTGATCTGGTAGTCGTCGAACGGCGTCGCCGGATCGAGCGCAAGGGCGCGGCCGGCGCCCAGCGCCAGCGCGAACAGCGTCGCAAGCATCATCCCGCAGCGCCGCAACACGACTTCGACCTCCCGGATCTGCCTGCACGGGATCGGCGTCAGGGTCCGATCCTGCAGGCATAATAGGCAACTCGAACCAGCTGCATGAGACATTTGCAGCAAGTTGCATGCCCATGGCCGGATTCAGTCCCAGCAGCGAACCGTTCACCCTCGACCGCGATTGCGACGCCGTGCTGGTGCCGCAAGGGGAGCGGGTGACGCTGCCTGCCGGCCAGACCGGTTACATCACCCAGGCGCTTGGGGGCAGCTTCACGCTCTACGTCGACGGCAACCTGTTCCGGATCGCCGGCAGTGATGCCGGCGCGCTGGGCAAGGCGCCGCCGGAGCCGATCGCGCTGGCCGACGACGCCTCCGACAGCGACGTCGAAAAGCGCGTCTGGGACCAGCTGCGTACCTGCTATGACCCGGAAATCCCGATCAATGTGGTCGAACTGGGCCTGGTCTACGACGTCAATCTGGAGCGTCGCGCCGATGGCGCGCGCAAGGTCTGGGTGAAGATGACGCTGACCGCGCCGGGCTGCGGCATGGGTGACATCCTGGTCGACGATGTGCGCAGCAAGCTGGAGCTGATTCCGACCGTCGCCGAGGCCGATGTCGATCTGGTGTTCGAGCCGCCCTGGAACCAGTCGATGATGTCGGACGCCGCCAAGCTCGAAACCGGCATGCTCTGACCTGGCCCGGGTGCAGAGCGAACGGCATCACATTCCCGCGCGTTCGCGGTTGACGAAAGTTTGCAATCAGCGCAGCGTCGGGGCCGCTGACCGGGGGGTCGGCGTGACACACGCTGCAACGTCGGGGCCCGGCCGTCGCCAGACGGCCGGGTTTTTTTGCGGCTTGCGTCGCGCCGCGACCGCTTCAGGCGCTGGCTTCGAAACGATTGGCCGCGCGGTTCTTGCGCACCCCGGCCGGATCCCAGACGCGGCCGTTCATGGCGATCCACACGCCGGCCGGCAGCGCCTGCACCGCGCCGACCGCGCAGCCGATGTTGAACACCGCGTCCGAGCCGGTGAAGCGCGCCGGATTCAGCGCGCCGGTCAGCACGATCACCTTGTCGCCCAGCCCGGCCAGCGCCTGCGCGGTCTCGACCATGGTGTCGGTGCCGTGGGTCACCAGCACGTGCCGTTGCGGCTGGCGCGCGATCGCGTCGCGCACCAGGCGGCGATCGGCGTCGGTCAGGTGCAGGCTGTCCTTGCGCAGGATCGGGATCACCTCGAAGCGGAAGGCGACGCCGATCTGGGCCAGGATCTCGCCGATCTGCGGCGCGCCGATCTGGTAGTCGGACTTGTCGTCGAAGTAGATCTTGTCGATGGTGCCACCAGTGGTGATGATGCAGAGCTGGTCCATGGGCTGTCCGTCGGGGCGAGTCGAAGGGGTGGATGCGGGCATCAGCCGGCGTCGCGGGAAAGCAGGCCGGTGAGCAAGGCGCCGCCGTCGGCGTGCGCGCCCGGCAGGCGATCGAGGCCGCGGGCGAGGAAGCGCGTCAATGCGATGGCCGGCCGCGCATCGCCGCGACGGCCCGACCACACCGCATGCTCGGCCAGCAGCGCCGCGGCGCAGGTGCGCGCAAGGGTGAAGCCGAGGCGGCGTGCGCCGGCCTCGAGGCGATCGCGGTCGCCGGCGTTCGCGTCCAGCCAGCGCTCGGCCGCGTCGAATGCGCCGCGCACCGTCTGCGTCGGCACCGGATCGGTTGCGGCTGACGCCGGTGTCAGCGCGGCGCGCAGCGGCGCCAGGCCGTGCCGGCCCAGCGCACGCAGCAGGTCCAGCGCCAGCACGTTGGTAGTGCCCTCCCAGATCGGAAACACCTGCACGTCGCGCAGCAGCTGCGGCAGTCCGGTGTCCTCGATGTAGCCGGCTCCGCCGAAAGCCTCGAGGCATTCCGACACCAGGCTCACCGACAACTTGCTGACCCAGAGCTTGGCCAGCGGGATCAGCAGGCGCAACGCGGCCGTCTCGTCGGGCGCGGCGACGCCGGCCTCGACGCGTCCGAGCAGCAGCGCGGCATGGAAGGCGAGATGGAACGCCGCCTCGAACGCACAGGCGATGTCGGCCAGGGTTTCGCGATGCAGCGGCTGCGCGGCCAGTTCGCGGCCGAAAGCCTGCCGTCGCGTCGCGTAGTCCCCGGCCAGCGCCAGCGCGCGGCGCGCGGTCGCCAGCGCGCCCAGCGTGCTCCACAGGCGGGTGACGTTGAGCATTGGCGCGATCTTGCGCACGCCGTGCGCGGGTTCGCCCAGCGGCCACGCCGGTACACCGTCGAGTTCGATCTCGGCAGTGGGCAGCTCGCGCGTGCCCAGCTTGCCCTTGAGCCGCTGTATGCGCAGGCAGCTCCAGTTTCCCGCGGCGTCACGCGTCTCGGCATGGAACAGCCCCAGCGCGCTGCCGCCGTCGCCTGCACCCTCGGGCCGAGCCAGTGCCAGCGCGGCCTCGCCGACCACCGCCGAGCTGAACCACTTGCGTCCGTACAGCCGCCACTGGCCGCTGCTGTCGCGACGGGCGACCGTTTCGCTGTGCGCCACGTCGGAGCCGCCGGGCGTCTCGGTCATCCACTGGCCCGACAGCCACAGTGTCGCCGGGTCGCGGCTGAGGTAGCGCGGCAGCACGCGTTCGAGCAGCGCGCGCTCACCGCAGGCCTCGAGCGCCGCGATGGCACCGTCGGTCATCGCCAGCGGGCAGGTATGGAACTCGCTGGCACAGTGATACAGATACACGCGTGCGAACTGATCGGCGCGCGCGCCGCCGTCGACGTTGTCCTGGTGCCCGGCCCAGAGCAGGCCGTGGCGCGTGGTGATGGCGGGGCCGCACTCCCAGGCCGCGGTCAGCGCGATGCGATCGACGCGCGCCCCCCATGCGTCCCACTGGGTCAGGACCGGCTCGCGGTGCGGTGTGATCTGCTGCTCACGGTAGGCCGCCAGCGCATGCGCGGCCAGAGCCTCGAGGTGCGGCACCAGCCCGGCCCGGCGCGCAGGCGCCAGTCGCCAATCCAGCCAGCCGCGCAGGACGCGGTCGCTGCGCCAGGGATCGGGCAACTGCGGCGGGTCCTGCAGGAAGCTCATGGCCAGCGGCGCGTGATCGGAGCGGCGATTATACGTCCGCGCGGCGGCGGTTCCGGCGGGCATCGATGCCGAGGGCGGCGATCAGCAGCACGCTGAGGGCGATCTCGACCAGCGCCGGGCCGCGCTCGGCGGGAGCGCTCCAGGCTTCCATCACGCCATGGCTGAAATACAGCAGTGACACCAGCCCGGCCCAGAACAGCGCGCGTTGCGGGCGACGCATGGCCAGCAGCGGCAGCGCCAGCGGCAGCAGGCTGAAGCCCAGCGCGATGACGACCGGCATCCGCGTCGGCGGCAGCAGCAGGCCGTGCCAGGCGACCTGCAGTACCGCCAGCAGCGCCCAGGCGGCGAAGGCCATCCGGCGCAGGTTCATGGGCCGATCGCCAGCTTGCATGTCACTTCGGCAAGCCGCCGGCCCAGCGTGCGTGCCAGCGTGCGTTCGTCCGCGCTGATCGCATGTTCACCCCGCGCGCCGGTGACGTGACTGGCACCGTAGGGCGTGCCGCCGCTGGAGGTCGCGGTCAGCGCAGGTTCGGTGTAAGGCAGACCCACGATCAGCATGCCGTGATGCAGCAGCGGCAGCATCATCGACAGCAGGGTGGATTCCTGACCGCCGTGCATGGTCGAGGTGGCGGTGAACACGGCGGCCGGCTTGCCGACCAGAGTGCCGGATGCCCATTCCGCGCCGGTGCCGTCGAGAAAGTGCTTGAGCGGCGCGGCCATGTTGCCGAAGCGCGTCGGGCTGCCCAGCGCCAGCCCGGCGCAGGCAGCGAGGTCGTCGCGGACGGCATAGGGCGCGCCATCCTCAGGCACCGGCGGCGCGGCGGTTTCGGTGACCGGCGCCACCGGCGGCACCTGGCGCAGTCGCGCCGTGCAGCCTGGAACCTCTTCGACGCCGCGTGCGACCAGTCGCGCCATCTGCGCGGTGTGGCCGCTGCGGCTGTAATACAGCACCAGGATTTCGCAGCTCATCGGGTCTCGCTCGTTGGCGTCATGTGGTTGGGGTGCGCAGCCGGATCGATTAGTCTGCCGTCTCCGTCGCGCGCCATTGTCGCCCATCGCCGCCATGCCCATGCGCTTCGACCGCGACCGCCTGCAGTCGTTCGTCCGCTTCGTCGGGCGGCGCTTTCTCGACGACCGCTGCTTCGAGACTGCCGGCGCGCTGTCCTACACCACGGTGTTCGCGCTGGTGCCGTTGCTGGCGGCGGCGTTCGGCATCCTGTCGATGTTTCCGGTGTTTGCCCTGTGGACGCAGCAGATATCCGGCTTCGTGTTCAGCAACTTCGTGCCGTCCGCCGGCGCCACCGTGCAGGACTACCTGCAACGCTTCGCCGCCAATGCCAGTCGCATGACCGTGGTCGGCATCGCCGCCCTGCTGATCAGCGCAATCCTGATGATGACCAGCATCGAGGGCCGCTTCAATCGCATCTGGCGGGTGGCGGCGCAGCGCCGCAACACGGCGCGTTTCCTGATGTACTGGACCGCGCTGACGCTGGGTCCGATGCTGGTCGTCGGCGGCCTGGCGTTGACCTCGTACCTGTTCGCGCTGCCGCTGCTGCATCACGCCGATGCGCAGTTCGCGCTGCGCGCGCGCCTGCTCGGCCTGCTGCCGTTCCTGATCACTTGGGTCGGCCTGTTCGGCATGTACATCCTGATTCCCAACCGCGTCGTCGCCTGGCGGCATGCCGCGCTGGGTGCGCTGGTTGCGGCGCTGCTGTTCGAGCTGGCCAAATTCGGTTTCGGTCTCTACGTGACCTACGCCGCATACGGCCAGATCTATGGCGCGCTGGCGGTACTGCCGATCTTCCTGGTCTGGGTCTACCTGTCGTGGGTGATCGTGCTGCTGGGTGCTTCGCTGGCGGCGTCGCTGGCGGCGTATCGCTATTGCCCGCAGGCGGCGCGTCTGCCGCCGGGCTGCGAGTTCATCGGCCTGCTGCGCGTGCTGGCACGCTTCGCCGTGGCGCAGCGTCAGGGCGCGGCGCTGTCGGCGGCGACGCTGCTGGCGGTCGAGCCGTTCCTCGACGACGACCTGCTGCAGCGCTATCTGCTCGATCTGCAGCGCACGGTCGCTGTGCGCCGCACCGAGCGCGGCGACTGGGTGCTGGCGCGCGCGCTGGACAGCATGACGCTGGACGAACTGTACGAGGCGGGCCATTACCGCCTCAGCACCAGTGCCGAAGCGGTCGCCAACGCCGCGCACGGATTGCCGCCCGGCCTGGCTGCGGTCCTCGCGCAACATGCACGCGGCCTGCGCGAGAATCTGCAGCTGACGCTGGCGGTGCTGAACCCCGGCGCGACGCTTCCGCCTTCCGCCCCGGAGCCTTCGCGATGAAACCGATCCGCATCCTGTTCGCCCTGCTGCTGCTCGCCGTCTTGCCGGTCCATGCCGGCGACGTGGCGCAGCCGGCGTTGCGTGTCACCACCCTCGACGGCAAGCCCTTCGATCTCTCCGCCGAGCGCGGCAAGTGGGTGATCGTCAACTTCTGGGCGACCTGGTGCACGCCCTGCCTCGGCGAGATGCCGGCGCTGTCTGGCTACGTCGCCGCACACGGCAAGGATGTCGCCGCGATCGGCCTGGCCTACGACGACGTCACTCCCGCCGATCTGCGTGCCTTTCTGAAAAAGCATCCGGTGTCGTATCCGGTCAGCATCGTCGACGTCGATCATCCGCCCAAGGACTTCGCCACTCCGCAGGGCCTGCCGACGACCTACCTGATCGCGCCCGATGGCCGCGTCGCCAAAAAGTTCGTCGGCCCGGTGACCCCGGCCACCTTGCAGGCCATCATCGGCGCCGGCACGGGCTAGGGCGCCGGAGTGGAGGCCGCACGCTTCCTGATCCGCGGTCACGTGCAGGGCGTGGGCTTTCGCGCCCATGCCCGCCATGAGGCGCAGCGCCTGGGTCTGGCCGGCTACGCGAAAAATCTTTTCGATGGCCGCGTCGAGGTGCTGGCCGTCGGCGAGTCGGCAGCGCTGGATGCGCTCGAGCGCTGGCTGCGCATCGGACCGCCGGCGGCGCGGGTCGCGGAGGTGCGCCGTTCCGAGGCCGATGCGGACGGGTCCGATGGGTTCGCGATTCGCTGACGCGCCGTTTCAACCCGAGGGGGAGGCGGCAGGGCTCAATATTGTTCCCTGATCCAGTACGACCCATCCGCCAGCCGTTCGCGCTCGAGCTTTCCGCGCAATCGCGGCAGCGCGATGCATGGTTGCAGCGGGCGCGTGTGCGGCAGCTGCTCGATCAGATGCGAGATGAGGTTGAGCCGCCCGCGCTTCTGGTCGTTGTAGTCGACCGCAAACCAGGGCGCGTGCCGCGCATGGGTCTTGTTGAGCATCGTGTTGCGCAAACGGCCGAACTGGGCGTATTGGCGCCGCGATGCGATGTCGACCGGAGACAGCTTCCAGCGCTTGAGCGGATCGTCGGCGCGGGCGCGGAAACGCCGTTCCTGCTCCTTCTGGTCGACGGCCAGCCAGTACTTGAACAGCAGGATGCCGTCGTCGGTCAGCAGCTTCTCGAAGCGCGGACAGTCGTGCAGGAACTGCCGGTGCTGGCTCCTGGTGCAGAAGCCCAGCGCCGGCTCGACGACCGCGCGGTTGTACCAGCTGCGGTCGAACAGGACGATCTCGCCGGCCGACGGCAGGTGGCGCACGTAGCGCTGGAAATACCACTGCCCGGCCTCGTGCTCGCTGGGCTTGGGCAGGGCGACGATGCGGTAGCCGCGGGTATTGAGGTGCTCGGTGATCGCCTTGATGGTGCCGCCCTTGCCGGCGGCGTCGCGCCCCTCGAACAGCACCAGCAGGCGCTGGCCGGTTTCCATCACCCAGCGCTGCGCGCGCAGCAGTTCGGCCTGCAGCTGTTCGAGATGTTCGGCGTAATGCAGATCGCTCATGGGCATGCGCGTCCGATAGAGACCGTCGGGGTGGGTGCTGGCGCGGTGCGAGTTGAGGCGCTCGACGCGCTCGAACATGGGCTGCTAACCGGCCCGCCTGTGGCGCGGATCGAGAGCATTTGCCGTTCCGCGGCCGCGGCGGGTGAGGTTTGAATTTCGATGATGCCAGCCGCCGCGCCGCTCAAGATGCCGACTTTGCAAACGGGACTTGAACCACCTGCTGGGCGACGATCTCACTCTGCGGTGGTTGGGTCAATGACCGTCTTGACCTCTGAAACCTTGTTGGCCGGAAAGCCGCCCTGGCGCGCATGCTCCCGGACCAGGGCTTCATTCGGTGCGATATATACGCAATAGATTTTGTCATTGGTCACGTAGCTCTCGACCCATTGTATCGACGGTCCAAGCTCCTGCAGGACGCCGCAGGATTTTGCGGATATCCCCTGAAGATCGGTGGCGGTCAGTTTTCCCACGCCTGGAATATCACGTTCGATTACATACTTGGGCATGGTCATCTCCTTGTGCAGGTTGCAGTGGATTTCACTGCGATCTGCCGCAACCCAGGCGGCTTGTAGTGCTTGATGTTTCCAGGAACCGGCGCCGTGACAGCGGTGTGCCGCTGTCATGACGCCGGTGTTGACTGGGTTGGTTCGGTTGGTTGCTCACTTTTTCCTGGGGAGCGGGAGGATCATCGAAACCCGCCGCCGATACTCCTCGTACGCAGCGCCGTGAAAGCTCACCAGATCGCGCTCCTCGAGCTGAAGGGCGATCAGGATATAAGCTGTCGTGACGGCGGAGAAGAACAGATGGGCGACCGACATGCGGGGCGTCGCCCAAAAGGCGACAATGAATCCCAGCATGATCGGGTGCCGCACCAATTTGTAGAGAAACGGCGTTCTGAAAGCGATATGGGTGTACTCTTGGCCTTTCATGTACAGGTAGACCTGTCGCAGGCCGAACAGATCGAAGTGATTAATCAGGAATGTGCCGACCAGCACAATCACCCAGCCTGCCCAGAAGAGCGCCCACAAGACATTGCGCGCCGCTATGTTTTCGACGTCCCAAACCACACCATTCATCGGCTGCCACTGCCAGTAGAGCAGAATCAGCGCGAGGCTTGACAGCAACACATAAGTGCTGCGCTCAACTGCCTGCGGGACGAAGTGTGTCCACCAACGCTTGAAGGCCGGCCGCGCCATGACACTGTGCTGGACAGCGAAGATGCCGAGCAATAGCACGTCGATCAGCATCGCTTGACCGAGCGAGCCCGTTGTGCCCGAATCTATGGACTTCGGCACAACCAGATTACCGACGAATCCAATCGCGTAGAGAAATGTGACGAAAAAGATCAAATAGCAAACTGCCCCATACAGCAAAGCAAGAGTACGACCCATGATATGGCCCTCCTCGCAGTAAGTATTTCACAGCCCAACGATTGAACTCAGCCGCGTCGCAAGGCGGTGTCGACTGCGGTGATGTGTTATGCCGCTTACCGCATCTCGATCTTCTGATAGCTGAGCGATACCGCCTGCTGGCCATCCGCCACCGCGCACGACGACACCATCACATCGCTCAGCACCCAGGTCTTGCCCTTGCCGCTGAGCGTGGCGTGCGGAAAGTGCTTGCCCTGCGCGCAGACGCTGGCCTGGCGTGCCGCGACCTGCGCCGGTGACCCGTCCACATGCAGGGTGATGGCGCCGGGGCCGGACGAGCGCGGCGTCATGGCAGCGGTCATGCCGTCACCATCGACGTCGCCGATGGCTGCCGGCGAGGATCCGGGTTGCATCGCGCCCGGTGCGGCCTCGCGCTTCATCAGGGTGACGTGGCCGGTCTTGTTGTGGCGGGCAGAGGCCATGCGACCGGCGCTGAGCGAGCCGTTGCCCACGGCACTGGGTTGGCTGGCGCCGAAGGAAAACGACATCACCTCCAGCGGCGGGCCCTTGATTGCGGCGCCGTCCTTGAGGTCCTCGATCTGCAGTAGGTAATCGGATGATGCCCAGGCCGTGCCGCTCACGAGCAGGCTGGCGATGACGGCAAAACGCAGAGTGCGATGAATGCGCATGACGAATCCCCTTGGTTGGTTGCAACATTACGAATCGTAATATTGCGCCGAACTGGGAGGTCGCGGCAATCGGCAGCGGATGACCGGCAGCGGGCAGCATCTTGATGCACCGCACCCGAGGCGCGGAGGGTCTGTCAGCCGATATCGCTTGCGGCAAGTCCGGCGCGATGGCGCTGCGCCATGCGCTGCAGCAGGGCGGCGAAATCGCCGGCGCAACCGCGCATGTCGAACAGCGGCGAAGACGCGCGCAGGCCGGCCAGGCGGGCGTGCAGCGCGGTGCGCGCGACGGCATCGTGTCCGAGGCGGATCGCGGTGGCCACGTACGCCGCGTCATCGGCGGCGTTGAGCGCATCGAGACCGAGATGATGGTTGAGACTGCCGGCGACGCGCGCGGCGAAGGTCGCGCCAGGCGCGGTCAGCACCGGGCAGCCGGCCCACAGCGCGTCGCTGGCGGTGGTGTGGGCGTTGTAGGGGTGGCTGTCGAGGAACAGGTCGGCGTGTGCGTACAGGCCCAGGTACTCGGCATGCGCGCGGCGCGCGGCGAAGACCACGCGCACGGGGTCGACGCCCGCGGTGGCGAGGATCGCGCGCAGGCGTGCGTTGACCGGCGCGCCGGCGTCCAACAGCCACAGCACGCTGTGCGGTACCGCGCGCAACACCGCGGCGAAGCGCGCGAGTGTGACGTTGTTGAGCTTGAAGGTGTTGTTGAAGCAGGCGTAGACCACGGTTGCGTCCGGCAGACCGAGCACGGTGCGCGGCGGCGGCGCGACCGGCACCCGCGTCGGATCGCTGGGCTGGTAGCAGCGGGGCAGATACGCCACCGCTTCGCTGACGTGTGGGCGCAGAGCGGCCGGCAGCACGAAGCGGTCGGCGATCAGGTAATCCATCCACGGCGCGCCGGAGCTGCCGGGGTAGGCTAGCCAGTTCACCTGCAGTGGTGCCGGGCGCAGCGCGAAAGTCTGCGGGCGGCCGCCGCCGCACCAGCCGTCGAGATCGATCAGGATCTCGATGGCGTCCTCACGGATGGTCCGCGCCAGCGCCTCGGCGGTCTGCGCGCTGGCGTCGCGAAACGTGTGTGCGGCCGCGGCGAGCCGCGCGCGCCAGGCGCTGCCGTCGTCGCGGCTGGTGGCGTAAAGCGCGATGTGCGGCAGCAGCTCACGCAGCGCCTCGAAGAACGCCACGGTCAGCATCGCGGTCGCGTGCTGATGAAAGCCGTTGGCGACGAAGCCCACGCGCAGCGGCGCGTGGACGGCGCGCGGCGCGTGCTGCCAGCCCAGCCGGGCACGGCGTGCCATCGCCGCGGCCTCGACGCGCGCCGCTTCGAGGCGCGCGCAGGCGAGCTGCGCGGCGGCGTCGCCGTCCTCGGCGAGGAAGGCGA